>JBATDL010000254.1:0-2556 GCA_049663445.1 Candidatus Competibacter sp. | reverse complement strand
GTTGCACCGCCAGGCTGCCCACCCCGCCGGCGACGGCATGGATCAGCACGGTCTGCCCGGCTTGCAACTGGGCGGCGTCCACCAGCGACTGCCAGGCGGTCAGCGCGGCGAGTGGCACGGCGGCGGCGTGGATATGGTCCAGGCGGGTCGGCTTGTGGGCGGCGTCGCTGGCCTTGACGGCGATGTATTCGGCATAGCCACCGTTCCGTGCGATATCGGGTCGGGCGTACACATCGTCCCCGACTTTGAATTCGGTCACTGCGGGATCGACTTCGACCACTTCGCCGGATATGTCCCAGCCGAGGATCAACGGCAGGGTATGGTGCAGGGCGCCTTGCAGATAGCCCTCGCGAATTTTCCAGTCCACTGGATTGACTGCCGCCGCCCGTACCCGGATCAGGATGTCTTTAGACTCAAGCGTCGGCAGCGGGACGTTCTCTTCGTAGTGCAGGACTTCGGGTCCGCCGTAGGCATGAATGCGTACCGCTTTCATGGTCGCCATGTGAGTTCTCCGTGGGGGCAATGTTCTTGTTGTCAGAGTGTAGAATGCTGGTGGCTTTGTTTTCAGTCCATCAAGCAAACGCGATTCGGCAAGATCGGTTTGGGTCGGATCATGTCGATCGACCGCCGACCGCGTTGACGCTAGCTTTCCGAGAGCCCAAAATGGCGCGCTTTTTACGCCGCGCCATCCCTTGGTTCAACCAGCGCGGCCTCGATGTCCCTCAGAACCCGCGATCCTGATCCATGGACCCTTATAAGCCGACGCATCTCAAGCAACTCGAAGCCGAGAGCATTCACATCATCCGCGAAGTCGCCGCCGAGTTTGAAAAACCGGTGATGCTGTACTCGATCGGCAAGGATTCCGCAGTGATGCTGCACTTGGCCCTGAAGGCATTTCACCCCGGCAAGCCACCGTTTCCGCTGCTGCACGTCGATACCACCTGGAAGTTCCGGGAGATGATCCGCTTCCGCGACGAGCAGATCCGCCGGCTGGGGTTGGAACTGATCGTCCATATCAACGAAGAGGGCGTGCGTCAGGGCATCAATCCGTTTACCCACGGCTCGCGGGTGCATACCGACGTCATGAAGACCCAGGCGCTGAAACAGGCGCTGGACCGATACGGCTTCGATGCCGCCTTCGGTGGCGCCCGCCGCGACGAGGAGCGCTCGCGAGCCAAGGAGCGGGTTTACTCGTTCCGTGACCGCAACCACCGCTGGGATCCCAAGAACCAGCGTCCCGAGCTGTGGAATCTGTTCAACGGCCGGGTACATCGAGGCGAGAGCATCCGCGTGTTCCCACTTTCCAACTGGACCGAACTGGATGTCTGGCAGTACATCCACCTGGAAAACATTCCGATTGTGCCCCTGTACCTCGCCGCCGAACGGCCGGTGGTGGAGCGCGACGGGACCTTGATCATGGTCGACGACGAGCGAATGCCCTTGGAGCCGGGCGAGACGCCGAAGCAGGAGTGGGTGCGGTTCCGTACTCTGGGTTGCTACCCATTGACCGGCGCCATCCGCTCGCACGCCACCACCCTACCCGAAATCATCCCGGAAATGCTGCTCGCCCGCCATTCCGAACGCCAGGGCCGCCGGATCGACCACGACGTCGCCGGCTCGATGGAAGAGAAGAAGCGGCAGGGGTATTTTTAAGATGTCTCTCCTCGAAACCGATATCCAGGCTTATCTGGAAACCCACGAACGCAAGGATCTGCTGCGCTTTATCACCAGCGGCAGCGTCGACGACGGCAAAAGCACCCTGATCGGCCGCCTGCTGTACGACACTCAGTTGATCTACGAGGATCAGCTTGCCGCCGTGCGCCGCGACACCACCAAGTACGGGACCATCGGCGAGGAGCTGGATCTGGCCCTGCTGGTGGACGGCTTGCAGTCGGAGCGCGAGCAGGGCATCACCATCGATGTCGCCTATCGCTATTTCTCCACCGATAAGCGCAAGTTCATCATCGCCGACACGCCGGGCCACGAGCAGTACACCCGCAACATGGCCACCGGCGCCTCGACCGCGCAACTGGCCATCCTGCTGGTGGACGCCCGCAAGGGCGTGCAGACCCAGACGCGTCGCCACAGTTTCATCGTCTCTCTGCTCGGTATCCGCCATCTACTGCTGGCGGTCAACAAGATGGATTTGGTCGGCTACGACCCGGCGGTGTTCGCGCGGATTTGCGACGATTACCTGGAGTTCGTGGCCAAACTGGGGGTCAAGGACGTGCGCTGCGTGCCGGTGTCGGCGCTGCGTGGCGACAATGTGGCGCAGCCGTCTACCGCCATGCCTTGGTACGAGGGGCCGACCCTGCTACAGGAATTGGAACAGATCGAGGTCGATGCCGACCGCAATCTGCGCGATTTTCGTTTTCCCGTGCAATACGTCAACCGGCCTCATCTGGACTTTCGCGGTTTCTGCGGCACTCTCGCCGCCGGCGTGGTACGGCCGGGCGACGAAGTCGTGGCGCTGCCATCGGGTCGGCGCAGCCGGGTGACGACCATCGTCACCGCCGACGGCGACTTGCCCGAGGCCTTCGCCGGCCAGGCGGTGAC
>JBATDL010000253.1:0-7694 GCA_049663445.1 Candidatus Competibacter sp. | reverse complement strand
GAGCGTGCCCACGCCCAGCGCCTTGAATTCACGGTTGAGTGCTTTGGCCAGTTCTTTGGACACGACCTTTTCGGCCAGTTCCGATGCCTTCAGCGAGATGGCATTGGTCTTGACGGCTGACAGGCACTGCTTAAGTTTGGCCTGATGACCGAGGCGGGTCACGGCCGTGGCCACAGCATCCTTGACCTGACTCAGACGCACTCGTGCATCGAGTTCGGCGAACTGCTTTTGAAGTACGGCACGCGCCTTCTCGTCCGATGCTTTTTCAAGAGTTTCGGCCTCGGCATTCAGCTTGTCGGCCAGTGCTTGAAATCGCGCCGCCGGGTTGACCAATGCCTGATCAGTGTCTTCCCATTGGTGCGCAAGCACCGCCGCCTTGATGGTTTCCTGGCGAGCGATCAGCGCTTGCTCAAAGGCTTTGGTATCATTAGCGAGTTGCGGGTCCAGGACTTCGATCTCGCCATGGGTCACGTCGTCGAGATTCAGCGTCAGGACGTTCGCGATGAACGGCTTGTACTCGGCGTACAGAGCGGTGCGACGCGCTTGGGCAGTTTTCTCTGCCTCCTCCTGGATAAAGGCGTCGAGGCGCAGCAAGCGGGCGGCGCCTTCGGCGAGAGGTTGCTGGCACAGCGGGCAATGCGAATCCGTGCCCAGCTCCGGAAATGCTTTGTCCGGGTGGGATTCGACCGCGAACCTGCGAGCGGCATCGAACAGCTCGCGCCATGCCTCGCCCCCGGTGCCCGGTAACAGATTCTCTCCCTCTTTAAACTGCTTGGCTGCGAGTGCAGCCGCCGCTTGTGCCGTGCGGTAACTGTCTGCCAGGCCGTGCAGCTTGGCGACCACCGTATGATCCACTAGCGCGCCTTTGTTGATTGCGTTTGTCGCGATGGCGGTGACTCGACGAGCACGCAGGCGCAATTGAACCGCCTTCTCCTTCGGATTGTTTTCTTTCAGATTCTTGTCCAGCGTCGCATGCTGGGCCAAATCTTCCGGCGACAGCGTGGCCAGCGCGTCGATTTGGGCCTGTGTCGTTTTGGCCGACAGTTCCGAAATTAGTTTGCCGACGAGCGTGTCGCCGTGCAGCGGTACGAACGCCGTGAGGTCGGCGGCGGGCTGCGTCTGCTCGGTTTCGATCGCGGTCTTCAATTGTTTGCAGACCTTCGCCAATCCCTCGAACACATCGAGCCCGTAGGGCACGTAAGAAAAGTCATCTTCACTATCGAGATAGGCGCGCGCACAGCGCGAGTCAAAGATTGCGAAAGACGACAGCGCTGGGGGGGCTTCTTTGCCGTCGGTCCACTGCGTATCTTGCGCGACACCATCAACAGTGATCTCGAAGGCGGCTTCGGCTTTCCCCGTTTTACCCATCGGATGAGTGGCGTTTGGATGGATTGCTTCCATCTGGTCGCGGGATCGACAGGCGCGTTTGAACACGCGCGAGTATCCAGATTTTCCGGAACCGTTGTCGCCATAGATGACGGTCATCCCTTCGGCACTAAACGGCAGGCGCTGATTCTCGGCAATCGCGTTGACGTGCCGCATATTCTTGATAGCAAGCAGCTCGACGTGAGTCGTCGTCTTCACTGGCGCAGGAATCTGATCGGCCTTTAGTGGCTTGGGCTTACGGTCCTTTGGGTCGGGAATGCCGTGCGCAGATTTAAGCAGCGCGAACAGATCATTTTGGTCTTCTGCTGTCAGAGTCTGCTTAGCCAGTAAGCGCGCCACAGCATCGCTTTGCCATGCCGGAAGACTCTGTGACCAATTCAGAATTTCTTGCAGTAGCGACAAAGCAACTCCTTATTGTTTACGGACGCGAAACAAATAATTTATCCGGTTCCACATATCTTGCGCCATGGCAAAATACGCAGAAGATAGAAGTTGCCTGTACCATGAGGCAGACTCCATAAATACCTCTCGCCTTACGCCAAAGTAGGCGCCTAATCAGGTCAACTGCTTGCTGCAAGCAATCGATGGAGGTCAGCGCGCTGTCTTGCTCCACTTTGCTCCAGTCCCGAAAGTCAGCACTACAGTGCCCTGCCTAGCGTGCTCACAATGTGATTGTGACAAACTTCGCTGTCACAATACAAGTATATGTTTTATATAAACATATTTATTAATGAAGTATTGGATGGGCACGTTTCTCTATTCGATTTTCCTGAAAAGTGACACTTCTCCGTGTCGTTTGCTATCACCGTTCTTTGTCTCTCGATCACTCAAGAGGCGGAAGGGCTTTCCACCATCTGCTCGTGCCACAGCAGGAAGGTGACGAGCATCCACAGTTTCAAACCGTGGCGCAGGCCGGGGACGCCTTCCATTTCGTAATTCAGCAGGCGTTCCACATAGTCCGGATTAACAGCCCGCACGCGACCGGTCGCAACCGATTCTGAAAACCAGGCTTGAGTGAATACACGGTGATCATGCGGCTTCCCGAACTCGTGAATGAGGGACGAGTACAGCCAAACGATCCGGAGCAACGACAATGCCGGGGCGCACCGCTCGAATCCGCTCGAACGCTTCCTGCATCGAACTGGTCCGCCCCGTGGCCGCCAGCCAATACGCTGCGACATACGCACTGCGCAAATAGCCTAGCGTGCAATGAACGTATACGGTTTGGCCCTGCTGGAGCGCGGCTTCAATACGGGAGGCGGCCTCGCGCAGGGCTTGCGGCGCGGGCGTGGTCAAGTCCATGAGTTGCAGGTTGACGTAAGCGCCGCCACGCAGAGCGCTGGCCTCATCGCTATCGCCGGTCAGATCGAGCACCCAGCGGTGGGGATGAGTGGCGGCGAACGCTTCGGCTTCCCGACGGTCCAAGCGGGCGCCGATGAACACGCCGGGCAGAATTTCGGCGAGCGGCGCTCCCATCGTCCGCCGGCGCCAGCGCCAAGACAGCCATTGACCGGCCAGATAAGGTCCCAGTACCCACTTTGCGGCCCACGGCAGCCGCCCGCCTTCCTTGCGAAACACGACCGGTCCCAAGCCGGCATAGCCAACGGCGACGATAGCCAGGGACAGACCAGGCCACAGCAGCAGCCACCAGAACCCACCTTGCAGGGCGAGCGCGAAACAGACCAGCGCACCGGCACCATAGCGGCAAGCCAGCCGAACGCCGCCGAGCGGCCGGTAGGCGATGGCTTTCCCATCCCCGGCGGCCGGCGGATCGGGAAACAGCCAGAACGCCAACACCCCGACCAGCGCGCCCGTCGGCAGGTCGATGAAATGATGCTGCCAGGTGGTCAGCGTCGAAATGCCGATCAGGACAAACCAGCCATGCAGTAGCCAGCGCAACGGCCCGCGCGTGTGTTTGGCGTAGAGATACCACAGGATCAGGCCCAGACTGATATGCAGCGAGGGGGCCTGATTAAAGGGTTGATCGAAGCCGTAAAGCGCCTGGAACCATAGCCCGAACGCTCCCGCAATTTCTGGCCGGGGAAAAGCGAATCGAAGTGGAAACAATAGGAACCCGGCGGCGGACAGCAACACAGCGGCGACGATACGCAGCGCGTGCCGGTCCAGTTCCCGGCGGGTTTGGCACAGCAGCACCGAGAACGCATAGAACAGGTCGAGCGACCAGTACGGAACGATGCTCCAAGGCAGCATCGGAATCCGCCGCTCCCACTCAAAGTAGAAACTACCCACATCGGCCCGCAATGCGGTCAGCCCATTGCACGCCCCGTAGACCAGAAAAAATCCGGGGCCGAGCACCAATAGCATCCAGACGATCCCCACTCGCCATGGGCGCGGTTCATCAGCCGCCATCCTGGGCTTAGTCATGAGCAGCCTCCACGCGACGCCGGGCCAGCGACACGGTAAAAATACCCCAGGGATCAGTTTCCTGAGCGAGCTTTTCGAAGCCAGCCGCCGCGACCAGTTGATCCATTTCCTGCTGGGTCCGCCGACGCATGACCCAAGCCCCGCCGCCCCGATGACTGGTCAGCGTCCGGGCGATGAACTCAAGCTGCGGATGCCAGGGCTGCCCGGTGTAGAGCAGATAGCCACCCGGCGCAACGGCGGCGGCCAGACCCGCCAAGGAGGCGCGCACCGGCGCGTTCTCGGGAAACAGCTCGTACAGGCCGGAGACGATGCCGATGGTGGCGGTCTGGGAGAGCGTGGCGAGGCTGGCCGGATCGAAGGCATCGCCCCGTTCGAAAGCGAAGCGCTCGGCGAGACCGTATTCGGCGATGAGCCGCCGGCCCGCCGCCACGTTCTGCTCGCTGAAATCCCGCAGCAGGCCGGTGGCGGGAATATCCGTATGCGCACGCACGGCGTCCAGCACGTAGCGGCCGTGGCCGGCGGCGATATCGACGATGTGAACCGGCTGACCGGCCGCGTGCAGATCGGCCATCGCCCGATGCAGCAGCGTCTCCAGATAAAGCTTGCGCAGGCGGATGCCTCGCCAGCCGATGGCGTTCAGATAATTCCGGTCGATCATCTGGCCCAGGGCGGTCAAACCTTCGGCTTGATTGCGGTAGACGTAATCCAGGGTCGCACCGGAATCGAAGCCGGTTTCCACGCCCAGCCTGATCCCCTTGCTCAAGCGGGCGCCGACAGCGCGCAGGGTGAAGCGCGTCAAAGCGTGCTGGATGCCTTTGCAGGAAAACAGCGAGAGCGGATTGGCGAGATTTTCGTACTCGCGCTGGGTTGCGCTGTTGCGATCCGCCTCCAGCAACGAAGCTTCGCGGCGGGGCTGGGAGAACGCCTCCAGAATAAAGCGACGCGCGGCGTTCAGCGGCAGGTGGTTGTCCCGCTCGTTGAAGGTGTCGTGGAAAAAGCCCGGATAGACGTGCATTTCCTTCACCGGCGTACCCAGCCGCTCGAAGAACAGGCGCTGGATGTCTCGATCCACCACCCAGTCCGCCCCGGAAGTCAGCACCAAAGTCGGCACGGTGATCGCCGCCGCGTCGTCCGCCAGCTTGCGACCGGCATCGGCCAAATCCACCAGCAGGTTGACCGCGATGCGCCGGGTGATCAACGGGTCGGCGTCGTAACTGGCGATTTTCGCTGGATCGTGGGTCAGCAACTTGGCCTTGACGTAGCTGTTCACGAAGGCTTTCGGCTTGAACCGCAACAGCAGGCGCAGGGCCGGAATCGCGAGGGGAACGTACAGCTTGACCCGCAGCGCCGGGCTGCCCAGCACCAGGGCGCGGATCTGCGGCGCGTAGTCGTGGACCCAGCTGGCCGCCAACACGCTGCCGACGCTGTGCGCGAATACGACGATGTTCTCGATGGGAATACCGTATTGCCGGGCCACATGAGCGACGAACGCATCCACATCGCGCACCAACACGCCGAGATTTTCCGCGTGGCCGCGCTCGCCGGGACTGCGGCCATGGCCGCGCGCATCCCAGGCAAACAAGGCAAAACCAGGCAAGTCGAGCTGATCCACCGCATCCCGCCAGCGGCCGGAATGCTCGTGGCCGCGATGGAACAGGATGACCGCGCGGTTGCTTGGTTGCTCCGGCAACCAGGCGCGATAAAACAGCTCGGCGCCGTCCCAGCTTCGAAAATCATGTTCGTCGGCTTGGCGAGTCGGGTTCATTTTGCATCTCTCTCACGATGGTTTCCCGACTTCATATCAAGCAACGCGCCAAACCACTACTACCATCATCACAGGATTCTGCTTGGACGGCCTGATTCACGGGCGCCCACCGGGCAAATCAAAGGCGGCGGGCCATGAAAAAAGGCCAACCCCGGCATGGGGCTGGCCTTGGAAGTAAACTCGCGGCTGGCCGGATCAGGCGTACTGACTGGCGACGAAATCCCAGTTGACCAGACTCCAGAACGCCTCGACATACTTGGGACGGGCATTGCGGTAATCGATGTAATAGGCGTGTTCCCACACATCGCAGGTCAGCAGCGCGGTCTTGCCGGAGGTCATCGGGGTGCCGGCGTTGCTGGTGCTCATCAGCTCCACCGAACCGTCCGCGTTCTTGACCAGCCAGCCCCAGCCGGAACCGAAGGTGCCGACCGAAACCTTGGTGAATTCCTCCTTGAACGCCGCCAGCGAACCGAACTTTTTATTGATTGCCTCGGCCAGCGCCCCGCTCGGCTCACCGCCACCGTTGGGCTTCAGGCAGTTCCAGTAGAACGTGTGGTTCCACACCTGCGCGGCGTTGTTGAACAGCCCCCCGGACGACTTCTGAATAATCGCCTCCAGCGGCAGTTCTTCGTATTCGGTGCCCTTGATCAGATTGTTGAGGTTGGTAACGTAGGTCTGGTGGTGCTTGCCGTAATGATATTCCAGGGTTTCCGCCGAGATATGAGGCTCCAGCGCGTTCTTGGCATAGGGCAGTTCGGGCAGTTGATGAACCATCGTCGTCTCTCCATTGATCCAGCGGGTGATAAATGAGCCTTCAGGGTTGCAGCGCCCGGTTAGAGCCTGGGGAAGGCATTAAAGTTTTACCGCCGGTGTGGGGTCCAAGCGGCAAAGCCGGGCTAGTCTAGACGCCGGTTCCGGCCGATGCAACGCGGGTTTCAGCCAAGCGGGGTGTGTTATTCTTGCTGCCAGACCGGCCGCCGGACTGCTACGAAGTCGGTCCGCACGCCCTGCGTTTCAGCCCACGGAGACCGAACAAATGAATAAGCTCCCTCTCATTCTCGCTTTTCTCGCCGCCCTGACCCTCACCGCCTGCGCCGGGTTGGGTGGCGGTTCCGGCAGCGGCGACAGCGGCGCCAGTAGCACCGGCAGCAGTGACAGCGCGCGCCGTGGCCCCCAGGTCAGTGATTCCGAAATCACCGCCTCCATCAAGGACGCCTTCAAGCAGGACGACCTGTTGTCGAACGCCAGCATCACCGTCACTTCCGACCAGGGGATCGTTAGCATGAGCGGCCGGTTGACCGCCCGCGCCGCCAACCGTGCCATGTCGCTGGCCCGCGCGGCGCCCGGCGTGCGCCGGGTGGTCTGGTCCAGCATCGACTATATCCCCGAATAAGCGGGAGTCCTCCGGTCCACCCTGCAAGCGCGACGATTCCATGTGTGGCATTAGCGGTGAATTGCGCCTCGATGGCGGCGAACCCGATAGGGTTTTGATGAGGCGGATGCTGCGGCGTCTGGCCCGGCGCGGCCCCGATCACGAAGGCACCTGGTCCGACGGCCCTTTGCTGCTGGGCCACCGGCGATTGTCGGTGATCGATCTCAGCGACCGCTCCAACCAGCCCATGGTAGACCCCGAACTGGGGTTGGCGCTGGTGTTCAACGGCGCCATCTACAACTACCGGGAACTACGGCGGGATCTGCTGGCCAAGGGCTACCGCTTTTTCTCCGAGGGCGACACCGAGGTCATCCTCAAGGCGTATGCCGAATGGGGCGAGCACTGCGTCGAGCATCTCATCGGCATGTTCGCCTTCGCCATTTGGAATCTGCGCGAGCGCACGCTGTTTCTGGCCCGCGACCGCCTGGGCATCAAGCCGCTGTACACCAGTCGCACCCCGCACGCCTTCCGTTTCGCCTCCAACAGTCAAGCTCTGCTGGAAGCGCCGGATGTGGATACCGCGATCGACCCGGTCGGTCTGCATCATCAGTTGACCCTGCACGCGGTCATCCCCGCGCCGCGCACGATCCTGCAAGGCATCCGCAAGCTGGCGCCCGCGACCACGCTCAGCATCGACGCCAGTGGCCGGGAAACGAGCCGGGTCTACTGGCATCTGCGCGCCGAACGGCCGGATACGCCGCGCGCCGAGCGGGAATGGATCGATGC
>JBATDL010000252.1:0-1752 GCA_049663445.1 Candidatus Competibacter sp. | reverse complement strand
GGCCCTTGCGGCGCAGGATCAGCAGCACGCCGACATCCTGATAGTCGAGCAGGCTGGCTTCGCGAGAGGCGAGCGCGGTCATCGCCGTGTGGTTGTAGGCCCGAAAGCCGGAGGTGATATCTTCCAGTTTCAGGCCGGTCAGCCAGCGGAAATAGCTCCAGGCGATCCGCCGGGCACGGCTAGCACGTTCTGGAAAGGCGCCGATGGCGGCTTCGGCCTGGCCGTCGACCAGCGGTTGCAGCAGAGGGCCGATGCCTTGGGGTTCGTGCTGCCCGTCGGCGTCGAGGGTAATAGCGGTGCGGTAGCCTTGGCGCAGAGCGTAACGGAGGCCGGTTTGAATCGCGCCCCAGGCCCCGAGTTGCAGTGCCAGTGGCAGCACGGTGGCGCCGGCGGCTCGGGCGGCTTGGGCGGTGGCGTCGCTGCTGCAATCGTCGATGACCACCACCGGACAGTTCCACAACTCCCGGACTTGGGCGACGATGGCGCCGACGGTGGCTTCCTCATTATGGGCGGGGATCAGGGCGATGGGGCGGTCGGGTTCAGCCATCGGCCGACCCGCATGAAGCTGGTGGGAGCGGGATCAAACTTATCACGCGCCGGTAACGTCCTCGGCGTAGCCGAACACTTCGATTCCCAGCTTGTCGGCGACGGCGCGGGCAGCTTGGGGCACCATCGGCGAGACCGCGATCTTGCGCTGGACCGGGCGCTGATGGCGCCGTTCGTAGTAGCGCACCTTGCGATCGAAGGTGTACATGTCCGACTTGGACATCGAAAATTTCAGTTCGCAGAGAATCAGTTCGCCGTTCCTGATGATGATGTCGATTTCGACTTGGTCGGGTGCACCGAAGACCGTACCTTCGTCGTCGAATTCGTTGACGTTCAGGACCTCGACGCCGAAGCTTTTTTCCAGAATACCCTTGAGCGCGGCGCGGAAACTGTGTTCCGAGGCGATCCCCCAGCGTGCGCCCAGCGCGCCGATACCCTGATCCTGGCGAGAGCGGGAAAGTTTGATTTCCTCCAGCAGTTCGTTGTTTTTGCGGTTTTGCTCGTCCCACTTGCGGTTTTGCTCGTCCCACTTGCGGCGCTGCTCCTCGGCGTGGGCGTCGAATTTGACTGACCATTCCTGCCACTCGCGGTTATGTTCATCCCACTTGCGGCGCTGCTCGGCGCGGTCGGCGGCGAATTCTTGCAGCATCCGTTCGAAGCGGGCGTCGAAGCTTTCCGGCGTGACCGCCGTCTGCCGGATCAGCTGCTCCAGCCATTGCCGGAAGTTATTGTCTTGCTTGAGCAGTTCGGGCAGTTCGGCTTGCAGTTGCGCTTTGAGATCGATCATGATCATGGTATCGCCCGCTTTTCGAAGGGAACCGTGCTACTGTAAGTGAAGGCAATGTAACCCATCGAGGGCCACCGGCCAAGGATGGATAAGGCATTTCGCGGCGCCATCTGCTTTCCCGCTGCCAGTCTAGCTGGTCTCATCATGCACGACCAAACGAGACGATTCGAGGCTTCTGTTGGTGAGGGGAGCAAGCCACCACAGGCTTGGACCGTGCGGAGAAGCGCCGGAAATACCACAAGGCGATTGCCCTGTTGAGCGCGGAGCTTATTCGGGGAGACTCTGTATAATATGTTGATTGTCCCAGCAATACTTCAGTCCGCTGAACGAAGTGAAGCGGATCATAGTTCAAACTATGGACTTTCAGTCCCATAACTTTCAGTCCGTGGCTAGTCCACGGATGGCGCTTCAGCGCCCAT
>JBATDL010000251.1:0-5897 GCA_049663445.1 Candidatus Competibacter sp. | reverse complement strand
AGGCGACATTTTCCACCAGAGCCTGATACACCACGGACTCGCCGTAGCGCCGCAGCAGCAGTTCGATGAGCTCCTTGGGATCGGGTTCGTAGATGTAATCCCAACGATGAGCGGGCGCGGCTTCCTTCACCTCGGCGGTCACCGGCACCAGTTGCTCGATCTTGGGCTTCTGGCTCATGGTATTCACGAACTCGTTGTACACCAGGTGAATAGCATCCACTCGCCCCTCGGTGAACGCATCGGCCATGACCTTGACCGGACCGAGCACATCCTCGAAACGGGGAGCGTCGCCCAGATGGGAAACATGAGCGACAATATTGCCTTTCAGCCGACGGAAAAACTGAAATGCCTTGGTGCCGATCGTGCAGACGTCGATCTCGACTCCCTGGCTCCGCCATTGCTGCATAGCGACGATGGCGGCCTTGAACAGGTTGGTGTTTAACCCCCCGCACAGGCCACGATCGGTCGAAACCACAATGAGCCCAACTCGCTTGATCTCTCGCTCCACCAGTCCTGGACTGCGATACTCGGTATGCGCATGAGCCAGGTGCGAGATAACGTTACGAATCTTGGTCGCGTAAGGCCGGGCCGCTCGCATGCGTTCCTGCGCCTTGCGCATCTTGCTCGCCGCCACCATTTCCATGGCTTTGGTGATCTTCTGAGTACTTTTAATACTCTTGATTTTGGTTCGTATCTCTTTCGCGCCGGCCATGCTGCACCCGTTTAGACGAAGTGGGCTCTGAAATCTTCCACGACCTTTTTGATGTCGCTTTCGATCTCATCGTTATAGTCGCCCGTCGCGTTGATCCGGTCGATCAAAGCGGCGTGGTTGGCTCGCGCGAACGCCAGCAATCCGGCTTCGAAGTCGCCGATCTTGTTGAGCGGCACATCGTCCAGATAGCCCCGATCGACTGAGAACAGCGAGACACCCATCTCGGCCACCGACATCGGCGAGTACTGCTTCTGCTTCATCAGCTCGGTCGCTCGCTGGCCACGTTCAAGCTGCTTGCGGGTCGCCTCGTCCAAGTCGGAAGCAAATTGGGCGAAAGCCGCCAGTTCACGATACTGCGCCAAGGCCAGTCGGATACCACCACCCAGCTTTTTAATGATCTTGGTCTGGGCGGCGCCGCCGACCCGGGACACCGAGAGACCCGGATTGATGGCCGGCCGGATACCGGCGTTGAACAAGTCGGTTTCCAGAAAAATCTGGCCGTCGGTAATCGAGATCACGTTGGTGGGCACGAACGCCGACACGTCGCCGGCCTGAGTCTCGATGATCGGCAGGGCGGTCAGCGAGCCGGTTTTACCCTTCACCGCGCCGTTGGTGAGGCGCTCGACTTCATCGGCATTGATGCGGGAGGCCCGTTCCAACAAGCGGGAGTGCAGATAGAACACGTCGCCGGGGAAAGCTTCACGACCTGGCGGGCGGCGCAGCAGCAGCGAGACCTGGCGGTAGGCTACGGCCTGCTTGGACAGATCATCATAGACGATGAGGGCATCCTCGCCGCGATCGCGGAAGTACTCACCCATCGCGCAGCCGGAGTACGGCGCGGTATACAGCATCGCAGCCGATTCGGAGGCGCTGGCGGCGACCACAATGGTGTGATCCATCGCACCGTGCTCTTCCAGCTTACGCACCACGTTGGCGATCGAAGAGTTCTTCTGACCAATCGCCACATAGATGCACTTAATGCCCGTGCCCTTCTGATTGATGATCGCGTCGATCGCCACCGCAGTCTTGCCGGTCTGACGGTCGCCGATAATCAATTCGCGCTGGCCACGGCCAATCGGCACCATGGCGTCGATGGCCTTCAGACCCGTTTGCACCGGCTGGCTGACCGACTGACGCTCGATAACGCCAGGCGCGATAACTTCGACGGGTGAGGTCTGCGTGGCATTGATCGGCCCCTTACCATCAATGGGCTGACCGAGAGAATTGACCACGCGTCCCAGCAGCGCCTCGCCCACCGGCACCTCAAGGATGCGGCCAGTACAGAGCGCCTTGTCGCCTTCCGCCAAGTGTTCGAAGTCGCCCAGAATCACGGCGCCAACGGAATCCCGCTCCAGGTTCATGGCGAGACCGTAGGTGACCGGGTCGCCCTCCCGCGGTGACGGGAACTCGATCATTTCACCCTGCATCGCGTTGTCGAGACCATAAATCCGGGCAATGCCGTCGGCCAGACTGACGATGGTGCCGTCCGTGCGGGCTTCGGCGGTCGCCTGATAACCTTGCAGGCGCTGCCGAATCAGATCGCTGATTTCGGATGGTTTGAGTTGCATAAAACGGTTTTCCCCCTACTGGCTTAAGGCCGTGGCGAGTTTGTCCAGCCGGCCGCGCGCCGAACCGTCGATCACCAGATCGCCGACCCGAATCACCGCGCCCGCGATCAGCGACTCATCCTGCTTGCAGTCCAGCACAATGTCGCGCTTAAACCTTGCCTTGAGCGCCTTGATCACGATCTTGCGCTGGGCAGCGGTCACGGCGGCGGCACTGACGAGTTCGGCGTGAACAGTGCTTTCCGCCTCCGCGCGCAGCCGCTCGAACAGGACGGCGATACTGGGAAGTTGGTGCAGGCGATGGTTCTCGGCCAGCACCTTAAGGAAGGTGACGAATGCGTCCGGTGCTTCCGCGCCGCCGCGAATGTCGCGGCATAGTCCCCCAACCAAATCGGCTTTCTGCTCGCCACGCAGCGTGGGGTTCCAAGGTCCCAGCAGGCGGTGCAGGGCGGGATCGGCCGCGACGGCGGCGACCACCTGCAAAAGCTCGGACCAGAGCGGCAATTCCTGCGCAGCTTGGGCGTCCTCGAACGCGGCGCGGGCGTAAGGCCGAGCGGCGGCGGTGGGTCGGACGACAGTTGTCGTTTCAGCCATTGGCGTGGTCCGTGTGGTTAGAGCTGCGCGACCAGGTCATCCAGCATGGCGGCGTTAGCCGCTTCGTCAACCTCCCGCTTGAGAATCTTGCCGGCGCCGGCGACGGCGAGATTGACGACTTGGCCACGGAGTTGCTCGCGAGCGCGGTTGACCTCCTGCTCGATCTCCGCCTGGGCGGCAGCGAGCTGGCGGTTGCCCTCGGTGCGGGCATCCAATTTCGATTGCTCGATGATTTCGTTGGCGCGCTTGTTGGCCTGGGCGACGATGTCGGCGGCTTGCTGTTTGGCTTCCTTGAGCGTCTGCGCGGCCTTGGCCTGAGCCAGTTCCTGCTCGTGGACACCGCGCTCGGCGGAAGCCAAGCCGTCGGCGATACGCTTCTGGCGCTCCTGCATGGCCTGGATGATCGGTGGCCATACATACTTCATGGTAAACAGCACCAGAAGGCCGAACGTGATCATCTGCCCAATGAGCGTGGCATTGAAGTTCACGCGGTTACCTCCTCAGCTATACGGATTGGCGTATGTCGGAAAGCCCCGAGGATCAATGGCTCAGAGCCTGCTGCACCGGGCCGAGGAACGGGTTGGCAAACGTAAAGAACAGCGCGATGCCGACACCGATCATGGTCACCGCGTCGAGCAGACCGGCAACGATGAACATCTTGACCTGCAACGCGGGGATCATTTCCGGCTGACGCGCGGCGCCTTCCAGAAACTTGCCGCCCAGCAGAGCGAAGCCGATGGCGGTGCCCAGCGCGCCCAGACCCAGGATCAGAGCCACGGCGATAACGGTCATACCCTGCACATTGGCAATCAGGCTTGCAGCTTCCATTATTGTCTCCCGTTGAGAGGTTGGGGTGTGGTAGAAAAACCAGTTTTGATTGGTGGAACCGGCCCTGTCGCGGGAGGGGTCGGCTCCGGAACGATCCGTCTAGTGATCCTCATGCGCCATGCTGAGATAGACGATGGTCAACACCATAAAGATAAACGCTTGCAGGGTGATGACGAGGAGGTGGAACACCGCCCATGGCCAGCCCAGCGTAAACTGAATCCACCAAGGCAACAGTGCGATCAGAATAAAAATCAGCTCACCGGCGTAGAGGTTACCGAACAACCGCAAGCCGAGCGAAATAGGTTTGGCCAAATCCTCGACAATCCGCAGCAGTAGATTGAAGGGCATAAACCACTTGCCGAAAGGATGAGTCAATATCTCCATCGCGAAATGCGCGGGACCCTTAACCTTGATGCTGTAGTAATAAACCAGCAGCAATACCGAGATCGACATACCAAACGTCGAATTCAGATCGGTGGACGGTACCGAACGCAGATAATGAACGCCGAACAGACCGGCGATGGCCGGTAGCAAATCCACCGGCACCAAATCCATGGCGTTCCACAGAAACACCCAGACAAAAATGGTCAGCGCCAGAGGAGCGATCACCGGATTGCGGCCGTGAAACGAGTCTTTAACCTGAGTGTCGACAAAGTCGACCATGATTTCACAGAAATTCTGTAATGGTCCCGGCACGTCGCTGGTGGCGGATTTCGCGGCTTTCATGAACAGCCACAGGAACAGTGCTCCCAGACTGGCCGAAAAAAACAGGGTATCGATATGAACCGCCCAAAATCCCTCGCCAACCTTGAGATTAGTCAAATGGTGGACAATGTATCCCGTTGCGGAATGACCACTTTCGCTCATAGCGTCCTCACCGAAGCGTCGTATGTGAAGGGTAATGCCAGCCAGTACGCCATCAGCGCCGCCATGTATGCCAGCAGGAGCGGAAGGGGTGAAACATCGAACCAGAGCAGGGCGACGCTCAGCAAAATAACCGTCAGCAGCATCTTGACGACTTCGCCCATATAGAATGCCCGGGCGATTTTAGCGGCGGGTGAACCAATACGGATCGAAAGGACCGTGCTGGCAAAATACAGGGTGGCAACAGTGCTGATGCCGCCTCCGACCAGCGCGGAGTAAGCGGCCTGAAGGCTGTTGAAGGCAAAGGAAGCAGCAGCTGCCAACAGCGTAACGAGCAGTTGGATCGTAATAATTTTCCGGGTAACCTGTTTTGCGCCCATGGCTCGCATTTGGTTCTAATTATCTAGACACCGCAGTGCGCCGGGCATCTTTAGTAGTTTAGTTATCATTCTGTTTTTATTTAAAAAACCGATTCTCCACGCAACACCGAAACCTTTCCGGCATCCACTGCCCCGGTCTTTCCCCCGCAGCGTAGAGTGGTACGAATTATAGGGAATTTACCGTATCGGGGTCAACGAAAATTACCACATTATTTAACGCGGGTAATGATGCCATCCAACTCGTCCAGCGAGTTGTAGTGGATCACCAGGCGCCCCTTGCCAGAAGCGCCGTGCCGCACTTGCACCCGAGCACCCAGCCGCTCCGACAATCTGTCCTGTAGCTGGCGGAGGTCGGGGTCGGACGGCTTCGGCGGTGGAGACGACGCGGTGGCGGGTTGCCGCAAGCGGCGTACCAGATCCTCGGTCTCCCGCGCCGACAGCCCACGCAGCAGCACTTGATGGGCGGCCTCCCGCTGCAGGGGGGGCGACAGCGGCAACAGCGCACGAGCATGCCCCATGTCCAGCTTGCGCTCCCGCACCAACTGCTGTACTTCCTCGGTTAATTCCAGTAGCCGCAGCAGGTTGCTGACCGCTGCCCGCGACCGCCCTACCGCTTCGGCGGCCTGCTGGTGGGTCAGCGCGAATTCCGCAGCCAATCGCTGGAGAGCAGCGGCCTCCTCCAGGGGATTGAGATCCTCGCGCTGGATATTCTCGATCAGGGCCATGGCGATGGCCGCCTGATCCGGTACTTCCCGAATGACGGCCGGCACCTCGCGTAAACCGGCCAGTTGCGCCGCCCGCCAGCGCCGCTCGCCGGCGATCAGTTCGTAGCGGTCCTCTCCCAGCGGCCGCACCAGCACCGGCTGCACCACCCCTTGGGCACGGATGGATTCGGCCAGGTCGCGCAGGGTGTCCTCGCGCAAGTCCAGCCGAGGTTGGTAGCGGCCCCGGCAG
>JBATDL010000250.1:0-1549 GCA_049663445.1 Candidatus Competibacter sp. | reverse complement strand
ATCTCAGCCTGGGCGATACCTTCGCCGGCCTGCACGCAGCCTTCGGTGTGCTGCTGGCGCTGCTCGACCGCCAGCGCCGCGCTCCGCACGCCGGCCAGACCGTGGACGTGGCATTGTACGAGTCGGTGTTCAATCTGATGGAAGCGGTGGTGCCGGAATACGACGGCGCTGGCGCGATCCGCGAGCCGTCCGGTTCGACCGTGACCGGTATCGTGCCGACCGGCACCTACCGTTGCCGGGACGGCAAGCATGTGATCATCGGCGGCAACGGCGATTCGATTTACAAGCGGTTGATGCACGCGGCCGAGCGGGCGGATCTAGCCGAAGACTCGCGACTGGCTCACAACGCCGGCCGAGTCGAGCATCAGCAAGAAATCGACGCGGCGATTGCGGCCTGGACGGCGACTCTGAACAGCCGGGAGGCGCTGGCCCGGCTGGAAGCGGCGGAAGTGCCGGCAGGGCCGATTTACAGCGTGGCGGATATGGTCGCCGACCCGCATTTTCAGGCGCGCGGGCTGTTCGAGACGGTGGAGATCGACGGCAAGCCGCTGAAAATTCCCGCCATTTTTCCAAAACTGACGGCCACGCCGGGCGCGACCGACTGGCCGGGGCCGGAGATCGGCCGCCACAACGCGGAAGTGTTCGGCGGGCTGCTGGGGCTGAGTGCGGCGGAACTGGCGACGCTACAGCGTCAGGGCGTTCTTTGAATCTGACCATTTTTGTCAGCCGGTGCCGGTCAGGGTCACCCTTGAACCTTTTAAACTGACGCGCCACCGGGACCCTCGATATCACGTCGTGTATAAAGACGCTATTTACTTATTAATTAACAATAGCTTAAATAAATATTTCTCATTATTGGGTCTGTTGGCACACCCTCTGCAACAGGGTACGCGACGGGATCGAACGGTAATCCCCGAAAACTCCCAAGTCCCCCAACGGGTTTTCATCCAAGTGCAGTAAGGAGCATCCCATGAACAAGTTTCAACGCGGTTTTACCTTGATCGAACTGATGATCGTCGTGGCGATCATCGGCATTCTGGCCGCCATCGCGATTCCGGCCTACCAGGATTACACAGTTCGCGCTAAGATGACTGAAGCTGTGAATGCAGCCGCCCCTGCCAAAACTTCGCTTGCCGAATTTCTGATCAGCCAGAACGTGGCTCCCACCGATGCTACTCAGGCTGGCTTCACTACTAACATTGATTCCAAGTATGTGCAGTCTGTTAAATATACCACTAGCGCCGGCGGCGGCACGATTCAGGTTACTATTAAAGGTGTTGCAGTTGGGGGTGGCTTAGCCAACGGTGATCAAGCGATTGTACTAAGCCCAATTTGGGCGGCTGGCGCTGCGGTGGTGGATTGGAAATGCAAAGCAGGTTCGGGCCTCACCGGCGGCAAGCTAAAATACCTGCCAGCTAATTGCCGCAACTAGACCTGAGAGTTAAACCACTCACTGCAATCGGGTCTCCTGTAACCAGGAGACCCGATTCAACTATGGGACTCCAATATCCGCCTGACTCAAAAAATTCCTGCACGAATCGTTACGCAA
>JBATDL010000249.1:0-3562 GCA_049663445.1 Candidatus Competibacter sp. | reverse complement strand
GGGGTTGCCGGCGCAGTACTTCACAGCCATCGCCGCTTGAAACGCCCGCCGCTTCGCCCCCAGCATCTTTGAGGCTGCCAGTTTGAGATCGTCACGATGACCGGCGTCCAGATCTGTTGCATTCATGTGTGCGAACACGACGCTCGACTCGCTGCTTCAGAAAGAGTAATCACTATCTCACACAACGGTACGAGGTTTCTCGTAAATCACCTTAAGGCTGCTTTGCAACCCCGCAAGCCGCCGAACAGGCGGGCTATCGGGCACCGCGCGGTGGGGTTAAACCATGACCATCCAGACGATCAACAACATCACGGTGAACGTCATCATCATCGCGGCGGATGGCAAAACCGAAGCAGACGCCACCTTGACCCCACGGGAGATCGCAACGGTGGAGGCGGTGGATGTGGCGCTGCGGGCGACCGAAAGCTTCCAATCCGCCTATCCCGGTGCGGTGTTGGAACGGGCAGAGTCCATGCGGGGCGTGGATGAGAAGCGCAGCGGCCGCTATTACCTGCGCTATCGGTATGCGGGCGGGGTCACGGAGTTCTGGGGCCACATGAGCAAGCAACTCAAGATCGACTTCAAGAAGGGCGTGGTGGGGGTGGTGTTAGGGTTCAATCCATCGACGCCGGCGTCATGAGTGTTGTTGGGACAACCGCTAAACTAGGAAGGTCACGTTCCATCGAGGAATACCCATGGCCGATCCCGTGCTGCCCGCTGCCTACAACAACCTTTCCGCGTCGCTCAAGCAAACGCTCATCCAGTCACACCAGGAATATGTCAAAGGCTGGCCGGGGCGTCCATTCGTCGATTACGTCAACGACCTGGACTCGGGAGGTCACTTGACGGTCATCAGCGCCGTGTACGCGCGCTGCACGAAAGAGCCCAAGCTGTGGCCTTTCATCCAGATGATCATCGGTCCATGGACCTACGCCGCAGGCCACCAAATCTCGCAGGGGTTCAATTTTCTCTGCGACAAACCGGACGACTTGCTCAAACTCTTGCGGGGCTCCTCGCTCTTTTGCGAGGACGATCCGACGACGACCGTGCATGGCCCTCGCGACTGCTTTCGCGAGTTGATCACCAGCGGGCCAGGCTTGCACGTCTGCGTGGTTCGATCCGGTTCGCGACCCACCCATCGGCACGATATCCACATCGACAAATCTCAAACGGTTTGCACGCGCCAGAGTGACGGTTTCTGCGACTACCACTATTTGAACGGAAATTTTGCCAATCACATGAAAGACGTGGTGCCTTGGTTCCTGACGGACGTCGCGCCGAAGAAAATAGAAGAGGCGACCAAGGCGGTCGGCAAGGCCGCCGGCGAAGCCGTTCGGGATTACGGCGAGCGGGAAAGCAAGGGCCACGGTCCGAAGTGGTAGCCTTGGCCGCTCGCTTGACCGAACCGAGAGGAAAGGAGGTTTTTCTTGGCCGACGATCCTACGCCCCACTGGCAACCACTCGCCGCGCTCCCGCTCATCGCGTCCCTGATCGATGGCGAACTCGCCGATGGCCAGGAACACTATGCGACTCTACTGGCGGCACGCGACCGTCCCTATGTCCTCGATGACGCCACCATCGAACGCAGCATCAAGCTGCATACTGAGCAGCGGGATTTTCTTGGGGTGTTTCGCCGAGCAGCTTGCCCGCTGGCGCCACGAACGGCCCACGAGCACTCAAAGCCGGGAACTGGACCGGCTGGACGGGCAGCTTGAACGCTTGCGGACCGTCCTGGAGAATATTCTCCAACTCGCTGAGGAACTGAAGCAAGGCACCATTGAGCGGGTCCTGGCGAAAAGCGATCTGGAACTGGGCCTCGAAGCTCTGCTTCGCAGGGCGAATGGGCGCTGATGCACTTTACGTCATTCGCTCGTTGAACCGTGCAAAAAGGTTCCCTTTCGGGTGGTTGTCCACCCCATCATCTATGACGTCTCGCTCATCAAAACCCAAGCGGTGGCCTGTCCACAATCTCGCCACGGGGCCGGAAGGTCACGTTGACTTCAATGTCCTCATCCAGTTTGCCCAGAATCGTAATCATCCGGTCAAGCGTAAAGCGGCGAAGCTGGGCATTGCGAATGCGGGAAAATTCGGAGTGAGACACACCCGTCATTTTTTCGGCCTCGCGGGTTGAAAGCCCTCGGTCGTCCAGAACGCCGATGATCTTGGCCGCAATGAGGGCGCGGGCCTGCTCAAGTCCGGCATTGGGGTGCCCAAAGTCACGGAACACGTTGCCGCTGCCGTGAATCAGTTCCATATCGTCGATGGTCATGGTAAAGCCTCCTTCAATCTCTTCAATCGTTCGCGGATAAGGTCAACCTCCATGTGCGGCGTTTTGATTCCTGACTTCGATTTCTTTTGGAAGGCGTGGATCACCCAAATGGCCTCGCCCATCCTCACGGCGTAGAGCGTGCGGAACGCATCGCCACGATGCCGGAGCGCAATTTCAAAGACGCCGCCGTCCACGCCCTTGAATGGCTTGGCCTTGTCGGACTTGCCGCCCTCGGCGGCAATGGTGAGCGCATTGAGCATGTCGCTCTGCACAGCTTCGGGAAATTCCTCGAAATCCCTCCGCGCGGCCTTGAGCCATGAAATCGGTCTGGTGTCCCTCATCTTTAGATGTTGGCATATTGGTCAACATCCCGCAAGTGAAAAACCATCCGCCCCTGTGCCATAAATCAAGAGTTTTGACAAAGTTTCCATCCCTGCTAAATCAACGGCTTGGCTGTGCCAGCAATCAGGGACAAAACAAGGCCATGAACATCGGCTACGCGCGGGTTTCGACCGAAGACCAAAACCCCGACTTGCAGCTTGCCGCCCTCCAGCAAGCGGGGTGCAAACACGTCTTCACCGACAAGGCCACAGGAGCGCATGTCCAGCGCCCTGAATTGGCGAAGTGTCTCAAGACGCTCGCCAAGGATGATACACTTGTCGTCTGGAAACTCGACCGGCTGGGCCGCTCGCTGCGTGACCTCATCGGCCTTCTGGATGACCTGAAAGCGCGGGGTATCGCCTTCCGCTCGCTTACGGAAGCGATTGACACTACCACCCCCACGGGCCGCGCCATGTGGCAAATGGTCGGGATACTGGCGGAACTGGAACGTTCCTTGATTCAGGAACGGACAAAAGCAGGTAGAGCGGCAGCGGTCGCCCGTGGCGTGTAGTTGGGCCGCAAGCCCAAGCTGTCGCCGCAACAGGTTGCCCATGCCCATAAACTTATCGAGCAGGGCGAGCATCACGACACCATCGCACAATCGCTCAACGTGTCGCGGCGGACGCTGTATCGGGCATTGCAGGATTAGGGAAGGGGGCCGCGCTTCGTCGTGCTGGCCGCGTATGGATCAGATCACCATAAACTGCTGCATAACATTATCATCGTGGAGTTATGCAAAAACCGCATAATCATTTGTTGTCGCGGGCGCTTCGCGCCCGCCACGTTAGGCTTTTTTAGCCACTCAACTGACAGGCAGCAATTCCCGCTCTCTGTTATTTAGACCTATTTTTTAATAGAGTAATTAGTGATCATAGAATGATCTAATAAGAAAGACAAAACACTACCTAAGCG
>JBATDL010000248.1:0-1785 GCA_049663445.1 Candidatus Competibacter sp. | reverse complement strand
GGTGCAGGGGATGGTCGGGCGCGGCCACCGCCACGAATTCGGCCTCGGCGATCACGTCGCCCAAGAAACCCGGCGGGACCCGGGTCACGAGCGCCAGATCGACTTCGCCGCGCAGCAAGGCGTCCTCGGCACCCGACAGCATTTCCTCATGCAACTGTAGGCGCGTCGCCGGGCATTGCGCCGCGAACGCCGCCAGCGCGGCCAGCAATGGCGCGGTGGGACATGGTCCATCCACCGCCAGCCGCACTTCGGGCTCCCAACCTTGGAACAATGCGCGGGCGCGCCGCTCCAGGCGAAACGCTGTATCCAGCAGCGGCCGGGCGTCCCGCAGCAACGCTTCGCCAGCCGGAGTCAGCACCATGCGGCGACCGTCGGGGACCAACAGGTTTACACCCAACTGGGCCTGCAAGCGCGCCACGGCGTAACTGATCGCCGATTGACTTCGATGCAGCGCGGCCGCCGCCTGGGCAAAGCCGCCGCATTCCACAATGGCCTGCAAGACCTGCCATTGTTCCAGTGTGGTTCGTGGAATGGGCATCGAACTCGCCGAAAAAGCAGATGAATTTGAAATCGATGGCGGCATCGTCATGGAGATCGGCCGACCGCAACTTGATGACGGGTGCTTTGAGTGTCGGATTGATCGAAAAAATAGATCAATAAGCCGAAAATATCGCGCTTTTTTATCAATAGAGCAAGTTCGATAATGTTTCCAGACCCGGTTCCGCCCCCAATGAACCGAATTTCCCGAATGTGGAGACTTCGAATATGAGCGCGAGCACGACCGTTTCCGAAACCGTTTTTCGCAGTCGCGAAATCGAGCGCCGGGTCACCGGCCAAGCGGTGTCCGATGGTGCCGGCGTCAAGCTGCTGCGGGTGCTGACCGCCGACTTGCAGCGGCGGCTGGACCCGTTCCTGATGCTGGATGAATTTCGTTCCGACAACCCAGGCGATTACTTGGCCGGGTTCCCGGATCACCCACACCGGGGTTTCGAAACAGTCACCTATATGCTGGCCGGACGGATGCGGCATCGGGACAATGCCGGTCACGAGGGGCTACTGACCGCCGGCGGGGTGCAATGGATGACGGCCGGGCGCGGTATCGTCCATTCGGAGCTACCCGAGCAGGAAAACGGTTTGATGCACGGCTTCCAGCTCTGGGTCAACCTGCCGGCGCGGGACAAGCTGACGACACCGGCTTATCGGGATCTTCCCGAAGCGGCGATTCCCGTGTACCAGGCTGCCAGCGGCGCGACGATCAAGGTGATCGCCGGTGCAAGCGAGGGCGTGACCGGGGCGATCCAGCGCGACGCCACCGCGCCGCTGTATCTGGATATCGAACTGCCGGCGGGGACGACCCACCTGGCGACAATTCCAACTGGCCATAACGCCTTTGGGTATATCTATCAGGGGCAAGTGGAAGTGGGTGAACGCGGCGATACGGTCGCGGCTCGTCAGCTCATGGTGCTGAGCAATGCGCCCGAAGCCGACGGGGTCCGGTTGCACAGCACGGAGGGAGCACGGTTGCTGCTGGTTGCCGGCCAACCGCTGCATGAACCCATCGCCCAGTGGGGGCCGTTCGTCATGAATCGACGCGAAGAAGTCGAACAGGCACTGGCCGACTATCGGGCCGGGCGGTTCTGAGCGTACATTTCGATCCTGGAGGCGACCCCATGTCTTTTCCCAGCGTTTTCGTGTCGCACGGCGCGCCCAGCCTGCTCCTGGAACCGGAACAGCCGGCTTACCGATTTCTACGGACCTTCGGCACGGAACTGGGCCGACCGGCGG
>JBATDL010000247.1:0-5918 GCA_049663445.1 Candidatus Competibacter sp. | reverse complement strand
GCAACCGGTCACGGTGGCATGATCCCGGCGTTTCCCGACCCAGCGACGCTGGCCTCCGCAGTCAGCGCCCGTGACCGGTTGGCGCTGGCTCAGGCATTGAATCTGCTGGACGACCGCCGGCCGGCGGCTCGCCAGTGCGCGGCGGCCTTTCTGGACGCACTGCCCGCCGAGAAGCTGGATACCGATGGCCATCTGATCGGTATCACCGGCCCGCCGGGCGCAGGTAAATCCTCACTGACCGCCGCCCTGATCCAGGTCTGGCGGCGGCGCGGCTTGAAGGTCGCCATCCTGGCGGTGGACCCGTCCAGTCCGATCAGCGGCGGTGCGCTGCTGGGTGATCGGTTGCGGATGCACGCCAGCGGCGCCGACCGCGAGGTGTTCATCCGTTCGTTGGCCTGTCGCGGCGAGTTTGGTGGCCTCAGCGCCGAAGTCTGGCCGATGAGCCTGGCGATGCTGGCAGCCTTCGATATCGTGCTGGTGGAGACGGTGGGGGTCGGGCAGAAAGAGATCGACGTGTCCAAGATGACCGACACCACCTGTTTCGTTGCCCAGCCGGCTTCCGGCGACAGCATTCAGTTTCTCAAGGCCGGCATCATGGAAGTGCCGCATGTGATCGTGGTCAACAAGGAAGATATCGGCATGGCCGCGCGCAAAACCCTATCCGAACTGAAAACCACGCTGGGACGGCGAACGGATGCCGAAGGCTGGCAAGCACCGGCTTTGTCGGCCAGCGCAACGCTGGGCAGTGGCATCGAATCGCTGGCCGATGCCCTGGACGGGCACCGGCGCTGGCTGCTGGAGCGAGGACAATTCACCGCCCGCCGCCAGCGCTGTCAGGCGGAATGGCTGGTTAAGCACTTGCGTGAAGAATTCGGTCGCCATGGCATTGGCCTTTTGGGTGGCGAAAATGCCTTATTCGCGGAATTGACTCACTCGCCACGCCGCTCGCCGATTGCCGCCTATGAAGATTTGCGCGTTCGAGTGGTTTCTGGTTTCTGATTATTCGATCTTCGAACAAACAACCCCAACAGAGAGGAATACAGCAAACATGGCCAAAGAACTTTACGCCTTAGGTGAAATGCCTCCCCTGGGTGAGATTCCCGAAAAGATGCACGCCTGGCTGATCCGTGCCGAGCGGTTTGGCAAGCCGATGGAAGCGTTTCAACAAGAAGTGGTCGAGGTTCCCGGGATCGCCGACGACGAGGTGCTGGTTTATGTCATGGCGGCCGGCATCAACTACAACAATGTCTGGGCCGGACTCGGTATTCCAGTCAACGTCATCGGCGCTCGTAACAAAGCCGGCGAAAAGGAAGACTTCCATATCGGCGGCAGTGATGCTTCCGGCATCGTCTACAAAGTCGGCAAGGATGTTACCCACGTCAAGGTCGGCGACGAGGTGGTGATGCATTGCGGTACTTGGGATCGCAATTGCTCCTGGGTCAAGGGTGGTGGCGATCCCATGTATTCGCCCACTTTCCGCATCTGGGGTTACGAAACCAACTACGGCAGTTTCGCCCAATTCACCAAGGTGCAGGCCCAGCAGTGCATGCCCAAGCCCAAGCACATGAATTGGGAAGAAGCCGCCGCCTACGTGCTGGTGGCTGCCACCGCCTGGCGCATGCTGCACGGCTGGGGTGCCAACGCCATCAAGAAAGGCGACGTGGCCCTGATCTGGGGCGGCGCCGGCGGGCTCGGTTCCATGGCTATCCAGATCGTCAAAGCGGCCGGCGCCACCCCGATTGCCATGGTGTCCGGCCAGGACAAGTTCGACTATTGCATGAAGTTGGGCGCCAAGGGCTGCATCAACCGCAACGAATTCGACCACTGGGGCATGTTGCCGCACTGGAAGGACAGCGTCGGCTACGCCAAGTGGCTCAAAGGGGTGCGGGCCTTCGGCGCCAAGATCTGGGAGGTGCTGGGCGAGAAGCGGGCGCCCAACATCGTCTTTGAACACCCGGGCGAAACCACTATTCCCACCTCCATCTTCGTCTGTGATACCGGCGGTATGGTAGCGGTCTGCGCCGGCACCACCGGCTACAACGCCACGGTCGATCTGCGCTATCTGTGGATGCGGCAAAAGCGCCTGCAAGGCTCCCACTTCGCCAATGCCGAGCAATCCTACCAAATGAACGAACTGGCGCTGCGCGGCCGGCTTGATCCCTGCCTGTCGCGGGCTTTCACCTATGCGGAGCTGCCGGTCGCCCATCAGCTCATGCACGACAACAAGCACCCGCACGGCAACATGTCGGTGCTGATCGGCGCGACGCAATTCGGCCAAGGCGCCAGTGGCCAGCCGCCGGTGCACATCGAACATCCCGTCCTACCCCAGGGCGACGTTCACACCACCCCGCATCCGTACCCGATGTCCGAACCGCTGCCCGGCATCGCCGAGGCCGAGGCTATCACCATCGCCGACGATGGCACTCAGGTGAAGGATCTGATGCATCGCGGTATCATCGCCTGCGGGCCGGACGACACCATCGCCCAAGTGGCGAAGCTGATGATCGACCAGGAAATCCACGCGGTGGTGGTCATGGACGGCGGCCAAGCAACCGGCGTGGTGTCGCAAACTGACTTGGTGCTGGCCCGCCAGGGTCGCAGCTCCGAGGAAGCTCGGGCACTGTTGGCTCGTGCCATCATGACCCCCGGCTGCGCCACCTGCGGCGCGGACATGCTGCTGAGCGAGGCGGTTAGCCTGATGACCGGTCGGCGCATGCACCGTCTGGTGGTCACAGAAAACGGTCAGCCCACCGGCGTGATCTCTATGACCGATGTGGTCCGTAAACTCATCGGGACCTAAATCGGCGAAAAACGGGGGCGCATCGACTGCGCCCCCGTTTTTTTCTGGAACGGTTTGGGAGCCGACCATGAAAGCCATTGTTTGTCACGAATTGAGTGGTCCTGCCGCGCTGCGGTTGGAGGACGTGCCGGAGCCGCGTCCTGGACCCGGCCAGGTGCGAATACGAGTGCGGGCCTGTGGGGTCAATTTCGCCGACAGCCTGATCACTCGCGGCCAATACCAGGTACAGCCGCAACCGCCGTTTAGCCCCGGTTTCGAGGTGGCCGGCGAGGTGCTGGAGTTGGGCGCCGGGGTCGAAGGGTTGGCGGTCGGCGACCGGGTCATTGTCATGACGCCTCATGGGGGTTATGCCGAGCAGGTGGTGGCGAGCGCCAGCCGCTGCGTGGCCATGCCGGCGGCGATGCCGGATGCGCATGGTGCGGCATTTCCGGTAGTGTTCGGTACCTCACATGTGGCGCTGTGGCATCGGGCGCGGCTGGAAGCCGGCGAGACGCTGGTGGTACATGGGGCCGGTGGCGGGGTGGGATTGACGGCAGTAGCCATCGGCAAGCGGCTGGGCGCGACGGTCATCGCCACCGCCAGCGGTCCTGAAAAACTGGCGGTGGCCGCCGAACACGGGGCAGACCATTTGATTGATGTCGGTCGCGAGGACGTGCGGGCGCGGATCAAGGAGCTGACCGACGGGCATGGCGCGGACGTGGTGTACGATCCGGTCGGTGGTGAGTTGTTCACCGCCTCGCTACGCAGTATCGCTTTCGAGGGACGGATTCTGGTCATTGGTTTTGCCGGCGGCACCGTGCCGCAGATCCCCGCCAATCATTTGCTGGTCAAGAACGTCGATGTCATCGGACTCAATTGGCCGGCCTACGCGGAGCTCAACCCACGAGTGATGACGGAAAGCTTCCGGATTCTCCTGCAGTGGTATCTGGAAGGAACGCTCCAGCCTTATGTATCGGCGATCTACGCCTTGGATCGAGCGACCGACGCCCTGGATCGGGTGGTCGCGCGCAAGTCCACCGGCAAGGTGGTCATCAGTGTGGATTGAATACATGTGAACGCTGAACTCACTATCCGTTACTTGGGCCGGACGACGCGAGCGACGGTACGAGGCGGCGATGCTCAACTCAAGAAATTTCGTGCTGCCTTGCTGCTGAAGGGGTTTACGGTCGCCAGCGAGCGGGATGATCGACTGGATTTGCGGCGGCGGGCTTATCTGCTACAGGATGATTGGCCGATGCGGGTATCCGTCCGCCGCGACGGCAACCGGTTCGAAATCGACTACTGGTTGTTCATTCCCTGGGGCTGGATCTTGGGACTGAGTGTGTTCACCTGGCTGGCCCTGCCTTTCGCCGGGTTTCAAAATGCGGGCTTGGCGTTCGTACTGGCGTTGCTGGTTGCGGCGCTGGCTATCTACAAGCAGAAATTCGATTGCCGGCCCGATGCTCGGTTCTGGCAGCAGCGCTCCCGGCAGCGCTGGGGCGAAGTCATGGAACGGCTACTGCGAGAATCGTTCGAGTAACCGCCTCGATCGAGTGGCGGAGGGAAGCCGGAAATGGAAAGCGGCGGGCTGCATCCAGGCTGCCCGCCGGGTTGGGAATCAGCCTTTCGGCAACAGCAGGGCGATGAAGGTCGCCGCGAAGATGGCGCTGGTGATGACGCCACTGATGCTCGCGCCCAGCGCGTGCGGCAGGACGACAACGCCGGGTCCGACCGATTTTTGCGCTACCTTGGCGCAGGTGGGCACGCAGCTCACCCCGGCGATGCCGGTCACCGGGTTGTACTTCTTACCGGATAGATAGTACATCGCATAACCGCCCAGAATACCGCCAATGCCGGAAATCAGCAGCGCCAGAATGCCCAGCACCAGCAGTTTCAATACCACCGGATTCAGGATGGTGCCGGCTTCGCACAGTACCCCCAGCAGCAGCCCCAGAAAGAAGGTCGCGCTGTACAGTATCGTGTTCGAGAACAGTTCAAAGAAGTAGGTGAGTTCGCTTTCACGAACCACTACTCCGATAAACAGCGATAGAAACAGCGGCGATGCGACCGGAAACAGCAGGCTGAGCAGCACGCAGGCGATCACGGCGAATACCAGCTTCTGGTTGGAGGTGATCGGCTTGGTCTTTTCCATCGGCATGGGCAGGTTGCGCAGCCGTTCGGGGATCAGCAGCTTGATCAGGTACGGATACCCACCGTAGGTTAGCCCCAGATACAGGTAGGCCACCACAGTGATCGGCACGAATAAATCCCGTGCCAACTGCAACGAAGTAAACAGTACCATGGGTCCGTCGGCACCGCCGATGGTTGCCACCGATGCCGCCTGACCGGGCGTCAGCCCCAGCGCCACGGCGATTGGGAACACGAAGACCGTGCCCAACTCCGCGAACAGGGCGATGAACATGCTCTGGAACGGACGGGCCATCACAAAGCCCACGTCCAACAGAGATCCAATGCCCATGAACACCAGACAGGCGATCAGACCATTGCTGAACATGAAGGTGTAGATCGGCTGTAGCCAGTTGATCTGGAGGATGTTCACCAGTGCGGTGGTATCCGAGGCCAGCGGCGCGACGAACAAGGTGCCGGGCAACTGCTGCGCCGCCTGCCCGGCGATGACATTCATGCCGGTTGCCGGATCGTAGGCGGAGAAGAACATCACCCCCGCATTGATGGTGGCCATGCCCAAGCCCATCGGGATCATCAGCAGGGCCTCCAGTACCCCCTTACGTCCCAGATAGAGCAACACAATTCCCAGCGCCATCAGAAAGATTCGACCGAAGGCGATCTTGGGGTCGGTGGAAAAGCCTTGAACCAGGGTGCTAACACCCTGGAAAATATCAAGTAAATTGAGGGATTCCATAACGGAACACTCCCGGCCTTAGCCAATACTCAGCAATACCTGCCCCGCATCCACCGGGTCCCCCGGCTTGACCGCGATGCTGGTCACTTTGCCGCCACGTTGGGCGACCACATGGGTAACCATCTTCATGGCTTCCAGCGACACCAGTTTATCGCCCTCGTTGACCGCTTGGCCGACGCTGACATGGACCATCTGCACCACACCACCCAGCGGTGCGACTTCGTCGCCCGGACCCGCCGCCGCCGCAGAGACCGGAGA
>JBATDL010000246.1:0-2756 GCA_049663445.1 Candidatus Competibacter sp. | reverse complement strand
GGTTGGCGCTGGTCGATTTTGCGCCCGGCATGTTGGCCGCCGCTCGCGCCCACAGCGCCGGAGTGGAGCGGGTCTGCGCCGATATCGAATCCCTGCCATTGGCTGATCGCGGTTTTGATCTGTACTGGTCCAGTTTAGCCTGGCAGTGGAACGATCCCGGCTGGTGCCTGGCCGAGGCCGGGCGGGTGCTGAAAACCGGCGGCGCGCTGGCAGTCGCCACTTTGGGAACCGATAATTTTCCCGAACTGCGCCATGCGTTCGCCGAGATCGATGAATACAGCCATGTGTTGACGATTGCGCCGCCCGAGCGCCTGCTGGCGGATTGTCGGGCTGGCGGCTGGGAGGTGCGGATTTGGCAACGGCAGCCGGTGCGCCGCCACTATCCCGATGTGCGGACCCTGCTCCGGGCGGTTAAGGCGGTTGGAGCGCGCGAGGTCGAGCAGCGCCGCCCCACCCCCTTGAGTCGTGGCGCCTGGCAGGCCATTGCCGCGCGCTACGAACGGCTGCGGGAAACCGCCGGCCTGCCGCTGACCTACGATGCGGTATGGCTGATCGCCACGAGAACGGGTTGACTGACTTCCATGAAACAGGCTTTTTTCGTCACCGGCACGGACACTGGAGTGGGCAAAACCCATGTGACCTGCGCCCTGCTGCATGCCACGCGCCAGCGAGGCCGAACCGCGATCGGTATGAAACCGATCGCGGCGGGCGTCGAAGCCGATGGCCGGAATGACGATGTCGTACAATTGCTGGCCGCGAGTTCCACCCAACCACCCGTCGAACTGGTGAATCCTTTCCTCTACACGTCGCCCATCGCGCCCCACATCGCTGCCCAGGAAACCGGCCGGCCCATCGAGATAGTGGTAATCCAGCAGGCGTTCGAGCGCTTGCAAGCCCTGGCGGACGTGGTGTGGGTGGAAGGCGTGGGCGGGTTTCGGGTGCCGCTGGACGAACGGTATGACACCGCCGATTTGGCGCGCATTCTGGCTTTGCCGGTGATTCTGGTGGTCGGTATGCGGCTGGGTTGTCTCAATCACGCGCTGCTCACCGCCGAGGCGATTACCCGACGGGGGTTGACGCTGGCCGGTTGGGTCGCCAATCGCATCGATCCGGCCATGGCCTGTTTCGAAGCGAATCTCGATACGCTCCGTGCGTGGCTGGACGCGCCGTTGCTGGGAGTGGCTCCGCACGGCGAAAGTCCCGAGCAGCTTGCGCTGGCGCTGCGCTTATCGGTATTGCCGGGTTTTGGCGCCGCTCCCTCGGCCGTCTGAAAAGCACTCTCAAAGTGGAGATGAATAATCACAACTCATTGGTTTGTGAGTTTTTATGTACGGAAGTATCTACTACCATCCAGAGTATTTTGGGTGAGAGGGCGAAAAAAAGCCCGGGATAACCGGGCTTTTTAGGAATCTGGACGACCGAACGAAAAACCTAGTCCTCGTCCAGGGGCTTGATGTTGGTTGCTTGCTTGCCTTTTGGCCCCATGGTGACGTCGAAGGAAACCTTCTGATTTTCCTTGAGCGTCTTGAAGCCGCGCGCCTGAATCGCGGAAAAGTGCGCAAACACGTCGTCGCCGCCGTTATCGGGCGTAATGAAGCCGAACCCCTTGGATTCGTTAAACCATTTGACGGTACCAGTGACCATATTGATGCATTTCCTGAAAACTTGGGTATTAGAACAATCGGGCGGATGCCCGCACAAGCCGCACGAATTCAAGACGGGGAAAATGACGGACTGAATAACCGATGGTTGTTACAGCGAACGAACAAATTCACGGCTTGAAACTCATACGCGTCAAAACTATAGGCGAAGCCCATCGGTAGGGCAAGTTGATTTTCGCGCGGGTTGTTTTTGTGCTCATCATAGCTCCTTGGCCATCACCAGCGCGTCTTCCCGTCCGCTGGCGGAGGGGTAATAGTCCGGCCGCAGGCCGATTTCGCAGAAGCCGGCGGAGCTGTAAAGCCGCACGGCGGCGGTGTTGGTGGGACGGACCTCCAGAAATACGGTTTGCACCTCAACGGTGCGTGCCAGTTCGAGCAGGTGGCCCAATATGTGCCGCGACAGCCCACGTCCCCGCAGTTCCGGCCGCACGCAAAGATTAAGGATATGGGCTTCGTCGGCCGCCGCCGACATCACGCCGTAGGTCTGGATGAAGCCGTGCGAGGTTTCCAATACCTGGCAGTGATAACCGACCCGGATACAGTCGCGGAAGATGCCCTCGGTCCAGGAGAACTCATAGGCACGGTTCTCGATCGCGATTACTTCCCGAAGATCAGCGTAGAGCATTGGTCGGAACCGGCCGATCCGAGGTTCCCGCAATGCCGTCATCAACCGGTGGGCCTCCGGACCGACTCGCCTGCGGCGGTGGCCATGGCGCGCCGCGCCAGCCGCAGGTCATCCCAGACCTTGCGTTTCTCTCGCGGCGAGCGCAGCAAATAGGCGGGGTGGTAAGTGACCACCAGCGGAACTTGCGCCGGACCGAAGCAGTGGATCCGGCCGCGCAGCTTGCCGATCGGAGTGTCGGTATCCAGCAGGTTCTGGGCGGCGATACGGCCCAGTGCAAGGATGATGCGCGGCCGGATCAGTTTGATCTGTCGTTCCAGGAACGGCCGGCAGAGGCTGGCCTCGGTGGGTGCCGGGTCGCGGTTTTCCGGCGGACGGCATTTCAAAATATTCGCGATATAGACCTGCTTGCGTTGCAGGCCGATCGCCAACAGCATCGGATTGAGCAGCTTGCCGGCCCGGCCGACGAACGG
>JBATDL010000245.1:0-4648 GCA_049663445.1 Candidatus Competibacter sp. | reverse complement strand
CCTGCAAGCAGTACATGCAATACGAGAAGGATACCCTGGAAGCGGTGATGCGAGCCCGCCAGGGCGTGGCCGATGCCCGGCAGCACGGCGACGTGCCGGCGCTGGGAGCAGCCGAAAGCCAGTTACGGCTTGGCCTGGGCCAGTTGTTCGCGGTGGCCGAAGCCTATCCCGAACTGCGCGCCAACGACAACTTCCGCCATCTGGAAAGCCGCATCACCGGCCTGGAAAACGCCATCGCCGACCGTCGGGAGTTTTACAACGACAGCGTCAACCTGAACAACGTCCGCATCGAACAGTTCCCGGACATACTGATCGCCCGCTTCTTCAACTTCGGGTCGTTCCGGCTACTGGAATTTTCCGAACCGGAAAAGCAGGATGTCGACCTCGCTGGTCTGTTTCGCTGAGCGGCGCGGCACGGCCCGATGTACCGGCCCAGCCTGAAAGCGACGCTGCTGTTCGCCGCCCTCTGGCTCGGTTTCTTTCTGTTGCTGCGGCACCCAGTCCCGGCGGCGGGTCACGCCGGGTCATTGTCGCCGGCTCCGTTGCTGGCGCTGATCATGGCCGCCGCGATCTTCGGTCTGTACGGCGCGCTGCATTTCGGCCGGCGGGCTTGGCGGCTGGCCGACACCCCCATTGCTCGCATCCGTTCGGCGCCGCAGGGCTATGTGGAATTATATGGCCACGCCCGGTTGTTGCCGGGACCGCCGATCCTGGCCCCACTCAGCTACCTGCCCTGCGCCTGGTACCGTTATCGGGTGGAGGAACGCACTTCGGGCAACCGCTGGTGGCCGGTGGATTCCGGTGAGAGCGACAGTCTGTTCCTGCTCGACGACGGCACCGCCCAATGCGTGATCGACCCCGAAGGGGCCGAGTTCGTCAAGACTCGGCACGATGTCTGGTACGGCGATCTCAGCGGCGCGCGCACCCATGCCCTCTGGGGTATCGGCGCCACGTACCGCTATACCGAGCAACGCATCCTGCCCGGGGAGGAATTGCACGCCATCGGCCTGTTCCGCACCGTCGGCGGCCTGCGCGAGGTTCCCGACACGCGAGGCGAAGTGGCGGCACTGCTGGAGTGCTGGAAGCACGACCCGCAACGCATGACCTTGTTTGACCGCCGCCGCAACGGCCGAATCGACCCCGACGAATGGGAAGCGGCCCGGCGCGCGGCCCGGCGACAGGTCGAACGGGAACAGTTGCAACGGACGGTCGAACCCGAAACCCACCTGCTGGCCGCTACCGGCGACTCGGCCCGACCCTTCGTCATCGCCGCCTTCCACGAGGAAGGTCGGTTGATCAATTACTTCCATCTATGGGCCGGGGGATGCCTGCTGGCCGCGCTGCTGGCTGGAGGAACCGCTTTATGGTTGTGGCCCTGAACGCTCGCTACCCCGCCAAACTTGACATTTTCCCCCATCTCCTCACAGTAACGCTTCTTCCGTTACCGAAAGATTAACCCGCGATGACCAATCCCTTACTCAGCGGCGCCGACCTGCCCTGCTACGCCGCCATCCGGCCCGAACATGTCGAACCCGCCATCGATCAGGTGCTGGCCGACAACCGCGTCGTGCTCGAACGGTTGCTGGTCGCGCACGACATCTACACCTGGGACAACCTGATCCAACCGCTGGAAGAGCTGGAGGACCGTTTGAACAAGGCTTGGTCGCCGGCCAACCACCTGCACTCGGTCCGCGATTCCGAGGACTTGCGCGCCGCCTACAATGCCTGCCTGCCCAAGCTCAGCGCGTACTACACCGAACTGGGCCAGCACGAAGGATTGTATCGGGCCTACCGGCAGATCGCCGACGGATCGGAATACGCCCGGCTCGATCCAGCGCAGCACAAGGTCATCGACAACGCTCTGCGTGACTTCCGACTGTCCGGCATCGCCCTGCCGGTAGCATCGCGCGACCGCTACAAGGCGATCATGCAGGAACTGGCGCAACTGGGCGCCAAGTTTTCGGAAAACGCGCTCGATGCCACCCAGGGCTGGACTTACCACCTCGACGACGAGGCGCAATTGGTCGGCTTGCCGGAATCGGCCAAGGCCCTGGCCCGGCAGACCGCCCGGCAGCGTGGTCTCGACGGCTGGCTGCTGACGCTGGAATTGCCATCCTATCTACCGGTACTGAATTACGCCGACGATCGGGATCTGCGGCGGACGCTGTACGACGCCTACTGCACCCGCGCCTCCGACCAGGGGCCGAACGCCGGCCAATGGGACAACGGCGCGGTGATGGAACGCATTCTGGCGCTGCGTCACGAAGTAGCCCAATTACTGGGTTTCCACGACTACGGCGACTATTCGCTAGCCACCAAGATGGCCGATTCGCCGGACCAGGTGCTGGATTTTCTCGATGACTTGGCTCGCCGCGCCCGGCCCCAGGCGCAGCGGGAGCTGGACGAACTGCGGGCGTTTGCCCGCGACCGGTTCGACATAGACGACCTGCAAGCCTGGGATATCGGCTATTACTCGGAAAAACTGCGCCAATTCCGCTACCAGTTGTCGCAGGAGGAGTTGCGGCCCTACTTCCCGATCACTCGGGTGCTGCCGGGGCTGTTCGCGGTGGCGGAACGGCTGTTCGGCATCGCCATCCGCCCGCTGGACGGGGTCGAAATCTGGCATCCCGACGTTCACGCCTATGAAATCGTCGATGGCGCCGGCGCCCGGCGCGGCCGGTTCTACCTGGATCTGTACACCCGCCCGCATAAACGCGGTGGGGCGTGGATGGACGGCTGCCTGCCGCGAAGGGTGTTGAGCGGCACGGCACGGCTGCCGGCCGCCTATCTGGTGTGCAACTTCACGCCACCGGTGGGCGACGAACCCGCGCTACTGACGCATAACGAAGTTCAGACCCTGTTTCACGAGTTCGGACACGGGCTGCACCACCTGCTGACCACGATCGACTACCTGCCGGTGACCGGCATCCACGGCGTGGAATGGGACACGGTGGAGCTGCCGAGCCAGTTCCTGGAAAACTGGTGCTGGTCGCGCGAGGCGCTGAATCTGCTGGCCGGGCACTACCAGACCGGCGAACCGCTGCCGGAGGATCTCTACCAGCGGATGCTGGCGGCCAAGCATTTTCAGGCCGGGATCCTGATGATGCGGCAACTGGAATTCGGCCTGTTCGACTTCCGGCTGCACCGCGATTACGATCCGGCGCGGGGCGGGCGGGTGCTGGAGGTGTTGGACGCAGTGCGCCGGCAAGTAGCGGTCATCACGCCGCCGGCCTACAACCGTTTCGCCAACGCCTTCACCCACATTTTCGCCGGTGGTTACGCGGCGGGCTATTACAGCTATAAGTGGGCCGAGCTGCTGTCGGCCGACGCCTTCAGCGCCTTCGAGGAGAACGGAATCTTCGACGCCGCGACCGGAGCGCGGTTTCGGGAAAATATTCTGGAGGTGGGCGGTTCGCGGCCAGCATTGGCCAGCTTCGTCGCGTTTCGCGGCCGGGAACCACGCATCGAACCGCTGCTGCGGTTGAGCGGGATCGCGGCGTGAGGGATGATGGCAAACCGAACGGCAGGCGCCGCGACCACGGCGCCGCCTCGTCGCTACACTTTTCACCAAAGCTATAGAAGAGTCTCCCGCCAAGCGGCGGCGCTAACCACGGTCAGCCGTCCGGCGGGCTGGCCACCTGATTGCGACCGCTGCGCTTGGCCGCATACAAGGCCTGATCTGCGGCCTTGAGTAAATCCCGCACCGTGATGTGCTGGGCCGCGAAGGCGCACGCTCCAATACTGACCGTGAATCGCAGCATCCGTCCATCCCCGAGCGGCAACGCCGTTTGCGCGATCGCCTCCCGCAGGCGCTCGGCTGCGTCGCGGGCGGCCGGCAAATCCGTCTGCGGCAACAACACTGCAAACTCTTCTCCACCCAGCCGGCCGACGATATCCACCTCGCGCAGCGCGGTCCGACACAAGCGGGCAAGCAAGCGCAGTACTTCGTCGCCCACATCGTGGCCGTGGGTGTCGTTGACGTCCTTGAAGCGGTCGGCGTCCAGCATCAGCAAACCCACTTCCAGCCGATAGCGGCGTGCCCGCTGCAACTCCCGCTCGCACAGATCGAGAAAATGCCGGCGGTTGTACAGACCAGTCAGTCCATCGATGGCGGCCAGATAGCGCAGCTCTTCCAACATCCGCTTGCGTTCGGTAATGTCGGACAGCACGCCCTCGACCGTCACGGCGGGTGCGCCAACGTCGGCGCTGGCACGGGCACTGATTTCCACCCAGATCGCCTCTCCGTCCCAACGCATCATTCGCAGTTGCACATTCGTGACCTTGCCGTGCGCCGCCAGCGCGCCGAGAAAGCGCTCCTGCTCGTCGCGGTCCAGGAACGGCCACAATAGTTCTCCTTCCTGATGCGCCCGCAAAAATTCGGTCGGGGTTTTATGGCCCAGAATCCGCGCCATCGCCGGGTTGACATCGAGAAATCGTCCGTCCAGTTGGGCGATAAAAATCCCCTCGCTGACGTTCTCGAACAGCGACCGGTATTTTTCCTCGCCCTCACGCAAGCGGTTGTTCAGATGGTTAAGTTCCATCTGCATCCGGTCGCTAACCTTGATCAGATAGCGGACATGACGCAACAGACGGGCATATTGCTGGGTCAGGTCGGCGAAAGCCTCGGCCCCCAACCCCAGCCCCCCAC
>JBATDL010000244.1:0-13716 GCA_049663445.1 Candidatus Competibacter sp. | reverse complement strand
GATCGAGTGACTTTCAGTCATCAAACACAAGCTATCAGCTTGCACCTTTCAGTCAGCTTTAGCTGAAACCGAGACTTTCAGTCTCTAAAGCATTCTATGCACTTTCAGTGCATAGTGGTTGAATTGAATTCAAAAAAACTGATTAGAATTTCTAATGAATTATCTAAATTAGATCAATAGGTTGCCATGAAAACGAAAAAATCGGATTTCGTGGAACAAGTCACGTTCCGCATCAACGCCGAAGTGGTCGGCGCCATTCAAAAATCGGGGCAAAGCGCGCCCGATTGGTTTCGGCAAGCGGCCCGAAATCGGATCGACGGCGAGCGGCGGGTAGAAACCCCGACCGGCAAACTCGAAAAGCAAATCACCGCTCTCCAACAACAGACCAACGGCCTGCAAAAAGAAATCGCCCGGCTCCAGCAATCGGAGGCCATCGCGCACGCCACGGTGGTGGAGATGCGGAAAACCTTGGCGGCGATCCAGCAAAACCACGTCGAGCTTCATCGTTCCCTGGAGCAGATGCACGCCGGGTTCGGCCACGCCTTTACCGCACTCGGCCAGTCGCTGCTGGTCGCGCTGAGCCAGCAACTCGACTTACACCTTCAAAGGGTGCTAGAGAAAAAAAAGGACGAACCACCCCCCTTCAAATTGCCCCCCATATCCCCACGAACCCGGCTGTAGGAGCGCGTGCCATTGAATGCCAAGCCGACCCAGCCCGCTACCCGCGCCGAGGCGAGCAGCGCCAGCACCGGAACCGATCCTTTGGTTGCCAAAATCAAAGCCGTCGAGTCCCGTGCCATCGAACGATCCCGACAACGACGAGGGCAAGCCACCCAAGAGTCGCTGCCCCTTTCCCCGGAGGCTCTTCCCTTGCAGCCACCACCGGCCAAGGTAGTGATGCTGCCAATCTGGCCGGATGCGGTGCGAGCGGTTCCGAACGGCATGTTGCGTTCCGCTCTGTTCGGCGCGATCCGGCGAGGCTCCAGGCGCTACATGGAGCGCGAGCGGATTGCGGCGCTGGAAGGCATCGAGATTTTCTACACCGGCCAGCGGCTCGACCAAGGCGATTTGGACGTTTGGGAAACGATCCTGCACCTCGCACGGCTTCAGGGACTGGGCAACGAGTGCCGAGTGACGGCCTACCAACTTCTCAAAGCGATAGGGAAGGCGGATACGGGTGGAAACCGTGAGGTGCTACATATTCGGCTAATGCGCCTTAAGGCGACCAGCGTCGAATTCGAGCAAAGCCGGTATGGCTACGCTGGTAGCTTGATCGACGAGGTTTATCGCGACAAGGAAACTCGGGAGTACATCTTTCGGGTAAATCCCAAGCTACGCGCCTTATTCGAGCCCGACCAGTTCACGCAAATCGATTGGGTGGTGCGCCGCGAACTGGATGGTAAGCCGCTAGCCCAGTGGCTCCACGGCTTCTACGCGAGCCACGCCAAGCCTTATCCGGTCAGCGTCGCCAAGCTACGCGAGTTATGTGGGAGCGAGGCCGAGAGTTTGCGGCACTTTCGAGAGGACTTGCGCGAAGCGCTAGATGCCGTAGTGAAAGCTGGCATGGTGAAGGGTCAGCCGTTCGGTTATGAGATTCGCGATGGCGACGTCGTCCATGCCGATAAAACGCCCAGCCGAGCGCAGCGTCGGCACTTGGCGAAGAAAATTCAAAAGCCGCGCCAGTGCCAGCCTTGAGTACCGTTGCAGCAGGTATATAGGGATACCGTCATAGCACCGGCAGGATACCGTCATAGCACCGGCACCACTATTAAAAAAACATCGTTTTTTTGTTTTTAAATCATTGATTTGCTGCATTGCAGCATTTTCCCTAATCCTTCTTTAATCCTTTCTAATCCGCGCGCGCGAAAACCGCCTGTGGATAACTGGCCGTTTGGATGCCTTTTCTCCCCCCCAAATCTCCCTTTTTCGGCGTTCGCTACGCTCACGTCACGTTCATTGGGAGGGGTGCGGTAGCCCCCTCCCAAACCCTCCCCAAAGACCCGCACTCCACCCGAGAATCGCGATCTACCTCATAATCGGCTCCGATCCCTTGAGCCCCAAAAGACGGCATCCAGGGGGGAGTGACCCGTGGCGACCGGGGCCACGGAAGACGCGCTTGGGGTGATCGCCGCAGGATTTCGCTGACAAGGACAGGGTTGGGTCGAAGGACGCGCGGCTTCGTCGAAAGATGTCATGCCCCAGGGCACCCCCGGCGCGACCCCACCCTGACCCCCAATCTTGCCGGTGGAGAAAGACCGATAAAGGGCGTTATCGGAACCGCAAACGGGGTTGCCGATGGCAAGGCGGTGTGTAAAATTACACACCATGAACAGCGCGGCGGTCATCAAGCGGCTGGAACGGGAGGGCTGGGTCCGCGCGGGCGGCAAGGGCGATCACGCCAAGTTCAAGCATCCCGCCAAGCCGGGCCACGTGGTCATGCCGCACCCGCGCAAGGACCTCGCGCCGGGCACCTTGCGCAACATTTTCCGGCAGGCGGGTTGGGAGTGGGTTTGAGATGCTGTACCCCGTGTATGTTCACACCGGCGACGAAAACCATGCCCACGGCGTGACGTTCCCGGATTTCCCCGGCTGTTTTTCGGCGGCTGACGAGTGGAGCGATTTGCCGCGCTTGATCCAGGAGGCGGTCGAAGTCTATTTCGAGGGCGAGGCGGGCGCGGTGCCGCCGCCCACGCCGCTGGAGGTGCTGGCGCGCGATCCGGCCTACGCGGGCGGGATATGGTTGCTGGTCGATATCGACCTGGAACGAGTCAACCCGCGCCGCGTCCGCTTGAACGTGTCGCTGCCGGCGCCGCTGGTGGCGCGCATCGACCGCTACGTTGCCGCCCATCACCTGTCCCGGAGCGGTTTTTTGGCCCAGGCCGCCGAGCGCAGCCTGCAAGAGTAGCCGCCGGGCGTCTCCTGCGGGGCGATCCCCTCGCGTTTGTCGCTCTAAAACCGCCCTAGAAGCGTCCTGGCGCCCCGCAACGACGAATAGGCTCCTTCCCCCCTGGGTTCGTCTGGAAAGGCGCTAGAATGCCCTCCTGAGCCGTCCTGACGGTGGGCAACAAAAAACCCACCCCAAAACGTGAGGTGGGTTCCTTGCCGACGGCGTATCGGTGCCGCCGTAGTGTGTAGTCGAGCACCGTCCAGTCTAGCAGCGCCCGACGGCGCGCGACGGGAGAAATGCGCCGCGACCGCTCGGGCGGCCCGTTTTGTCCCGTCTCGGACGGCTGGAACGAGGCGGAACGCCGCTAAACTCGTGGGGTAGCGCGCGAGACTCGGGACCTTTCGTGCCATTTTGTCTAATTGCGAATAGTACGGAAAAAATGATTCCCTCTAATCTTCTTTAAGCAAAATTCTTAAAGCTGGTTCTAGGTATAACATTAAATCAAGAAAAATTAATATTCTTGTTGCATTTTCTTTGTTCCAAATATCCAAGTCCGAGCCATGTATTATTGCATGGCGATTAATATTATTAACTAAACTAGGAGTTTCTTTTCTATAATAAGCATAATAAATATCTGCAAAATTAAGAAAAGAGCCTAAGTAAATACCTACAAGCCTTAAGTCTTTTTCTGTAGCTTCTTTTATGTTTTCTCTTTCTTCTTCAGCACTTTCTTCTTCAGCAACCTTCCATGCTATATGTCCTGGTTTTACATGCTTTGCAAGAATTCCAGATTTCCGAAACATGGATATAACTTGTGTTATATCACGTTCAAGTCTATTTGTACTAAGATAATTCCTGCATAAAAAATCCAAAAGAGGCATAGCAGAAATTATGCAAGAGTACCAATACTTGCTTTTATAATTAAAATATATATTATCAATAATATAATGCTTTTTTACAAAAATCGGATTACTTCTCCATTTTGAGAATATTTCTTTTTTGCATAAATAAAGTAACTGCCCAGGTGCCGGTGGAAAAAACAGCTTGACAAGCCGGGTATGAATGGATGGTAAATCGCCCCATGACCTCCGTGACTGACACGCCGCTCAGCGATGCCGATCTCATGACTGCTGCCATCCCAACAGCAGTCGCGGAGGAGATCGCGCGCTTGCAGGCCGAGAACGCGACGTTGCGGGAGATGAATGCCGTGCTTCTGGCGCGCATCGCGGAACTCGAGCGCCGTCTGGGGCTGAACAGTGGCAACAGCGGAAAACCCCCATCTAGTGATGGGTTGAAGAAACCGCCACGGACCCAGAGTCTGCGCGAAGCCTCGGGCCGGCCACCCGGCGGGCAGAAGGGCCATCCCGGCAACACGCTGCGTCAAGTGGCCGAACCGGACGTCATTCTCGACCACTACCCCAACATCTGCCCGAACTGCGATTCGACCCTGACCCCAGCCATGGTCACGGCGTACAGCGCCCGGCAGGTCTTTGACCTACCGGAGCCACCCCCGCTGGTCGTGACCGAGCATCGCGCTCACACCGGCCGCTGTGGCCAGTGTGGTGAGGCGACACGGGCGGCGTTTCCCGAGGGAGTCACGGCGCCGGTGCAATACGGCGCGCGGATCACGGCCTTCGTAGTCTATCTGCTCCACGCCCAGTTCATTCCCGAGGATCGGTGGGTCGAACTGATGGCCGATCTGTTTGGGGTGAAACTGGCCGCCGCCACGATCGCACGGATGAGCACGAAGGCGGTCGAGCAGGTCCAGGGGTTCGTGGCGGCGGTGGGCCAGCTCGTCAAGACTGCGGCGGTCAAGCATCTGGATGAAACCGGCTTTCGCATCGGTGGCAAGACGCAATGGCTCCATGTGGCGGTGACCGCCTGGCTGAGCTTCTACCGCGTTTCCCCGAAGCGGGGCAGTCTGTGGGAAGGGATCATTGGCATTGTCGTCCATGACCACTGGAAGCCCTACTACACCTTGAAGGGTGTGCTGCATGCCTTGTGCAATGCGCATCATCTGCGCGAGCTCAAGGCCTTGATCGAGATCGAGCGGGAACCCTGGGCGTTGCGCATGCAACGACTCTTGCACCGGGCCTGTCATGCCGCCCACCTCGCCCGCGAACGCGATGGGCCACTGAAACCCAGCCTCGTGCATCGGTTCCAGCGTCGATACGACACCCTCGTTGCCGAAGGGCTCGCCTTTCATGAGGCCCAATCGCCACTGCCCGTCACCGGGCGTCGGGGTCGTCCACGGCGCCGCACCGGCCACAACCTGCTGCTGCGATTGAGGACCCGCAAGGACGACGTATTGCGTTTCCTGACTGATCCCCGCGTACCCTTCACCAACAATCTGGCCGAGCAAGCCGCCCGCATGATGAAGCTCAGACAGAAAATCTCCGGTGGCTTCCGCTCCGAACCGGGCGCCCGCGACTTCGCCGTCATCCGCTCCTTCATCGCCACCGCGAAAAAACAGGGTTGGAACATCATCGATACCCTGACCCAATCCCCAACGGTCCTCCTCAGCAAACTCCGTACGACCTGATCACTGACGAGGTACCTGGGCAGTTACTAAATAAAAAAGATTACACATAAATCTGTCAATAAAATATTGAATTTTTTCTTTTTGAATAGTAGTCTTTTCATTTATAAAAAATTCCAAAATTTTTTGTTTTATCAACCATAAAATAAAGACTGATGATGAAATAATAATTTTTATATATGATGGTTTAATCTCTAATATATAAGCTGGAAAAGGCCAATTTCTTTCATACAAAAATTCACTTAATGACAGTATGAGGTTTATTGTGCTAGTTCTTGTGTATTTCTTGAATGATTCATTGACTGACATTGCATGATCTGAGGTATATACAAGTGGTTTCCTTGCTATCTCTGATTTAAGTTTTATAAGATTAATTTTAAGTTTTTCTGGAGTCATTTTAGTGTTTTATGTTTATTGTTAGAGATATAGGCCAATCTAAAAAATTTTTGTCTGTTGTTGAACAGCCGACCCCAAGCGCGTTGCAGCCTTGCCACTCCTCACGAGACCTTGGACAAAATGATAAGGAGCGGCGGCAGCCTTTTCACGGCTCTATTTTGTCCCTAATTTCTGGCACAACCAAGCCGTTGATTTAGCAAGGGTGCGAAACTGTGTCAAAACTCTTGATTTTTGACACATTGATCTTGAACATTTGGCGGTATGTAGCGAAGGGTTCTCGTTGTGGCAGGTGCGAGGCTTATGCTAAAAATCTCACATGACTACCGCAAATCCCATTGTTCTCTCCAAATTCCGCGCCGCACTCGATGCACTGTACGGTGACCGGATCGAGCGCGTGGTTCTGTTTGGCTCACGGGCACGAGGCGACGCGCTCCCTGATTCCGACTATGACGTGGCCGTGTTTCTTAAAGACCTTGCCGACCGCTGGGTGGAAGCCGACAAAATCGCGATGATCGCCACGGATGTTTTGGATGAAACGGGCGAAGTCATTCACGCCATGCCGTACCGGGCGGGCTCGTATCGGGAGCGCACGCCACTTATGCACGAGTTGAGACGGGAAGGACGCGACCTGTGACGCCGGAGGCCAGCCGCTATCTCGAAAAAGCGCGCCAATGCCTGAGCAACGCCAAGGCCGCCCTTGGCTATGGACTCAGCAACGATGCCGGGCGCGGCGCTTATCTAACCGTGTTCCATGCCGCGCAAGCCCTCATCTTCGAGCAGACCGGCAAGGTTGCCAAAACCCATCAGGGCGTACAAAGCGAGTTTCACCGGCTGGCGAAACGCGAGCCGCGCATCGATAAAGCCTTCGCGCCCTTCTTGGGCCAAGCCTATAACCTGAAAGCTGTGGCCGACTACGAAACGGGGCCAGACTCCAATATTCCACCCGAACGGTCGGCGGTGGCTCTCGAAACCGCAACGCGCTTTGTCGCGTGTATTACTGAGCTTTTGGCGATTTCCTAATGTTCACTTCGCTTTCGCAGCCGCCTCCGTCTTACGAGCCAGAACGGCTTGTCCTTTGGTTTTCCACTGCGCCCAACGGGCGGGATCATCGAGCTCGGCGAGCGCCGCCAGGGCGCCGGCCAACTCGGCGGGATCACGGGACTCCAAGCCGACCAAATCGAACAGCAAGCCTTGCTGAATCAAACGATGGTTACGGGCCTTGCGGGTGGCGGCCTTCTCCTCGGACACCACTTTCGCGGCCAAGCCCCGCAACTTCGCGAGGCGCTCATCGGCCTTCTCGACCCTGATCAACACCGCTAAATTACGATCATCGGCGGGCGAGCGATCCGGCTTCTCGGCCAACATCATCAATAACCGCTGCGGTTCGCTCGGTGCTTTCAGTTGACGCAAATACGCCACGCGTTCCGCCAACCACTGCACATTCGCATTCTCGGACATCCGACCCCCCCTCCTTCGCATCGATGCGCCAGTCTCATATTCTCTCGCGGCAACCTCATCGTTAACTGATAATCGCAATTCGATTGGGGTCACCATAGCATTATAGGCTAGCGTAACCAGCGGCGAGCCGCTAGAATCCTTTTGCAAGCAAAAGGCGCGCTTAATGGTTTCTTGTCACCTCCCTTCGGTTGTCGCCAAGAAACCGCGCGGTCGAGAGGGCTTCGCCCCCTACGACGTACCCCCGAAACCGAAACGCGGTTGATCGACATGGCCCTTGCCCGACTCTCGATGAAATTTGGCAAAGCGGGAAAAGCCGCCGCGCACGCCGCCTACATCGCGCGGGAAGCGCAATACGCCCGACGACTTCATCACGGCGAAGGACTGGAAGCGAAGGAAACCGGCAACCTCCCGGCCTGGGCCGACACCGAACCCAACCGGTTCTGGCAAGCCGCCGACACCCACGAACGGGCCAACGGCACCACCTACCGGGAAATGGAAATCGCCCTGCCACGCGAATTGACTCCCGCGCAACGGCTCGCCCTGGTGCGTGGCTTCGTCGCCCAAGAACTCGGCGAGCGCCACGCCTACCAATGGGCCATCCACAATCCTCAAGCCGCCGACGGCCACGAACAACCGCATGTTCACCTGATGTTCTCCGAGCGGCAAACCGACGGGATCGACCGCGATCCCAACCAGTATTTCCGCCGCCACAATCCCAAGGTCCCAGAGAAAGGCGGCGCGAAAAAAGGCTACGGTCCCTACGGCGGCAGCTATCTCAGCGTAGCGGAGCGAGTCGCTCATCTCAAAGGACTGCGGCAACGCTGGGAGACTGCCTGCAACGCCGCCCTGGAACGGGCGGGTCGGCCGGAGCGGATCGACATGCGCAGCCACCTCGAACAAGGGTCAACGATCCCGCCGGAGCGCAAGCAACTCCCCAGCGAATGGCGGCAGCCCGCAACGCGGGCGGTGGTGCTGGCCTTCCGGCAAGCCCGCGCCGAACGGGCGGCAGCGCAAGCCGGGCTGAACCAAGCCCTTCCCAATTGCGGTGCGGCGATTGTTCAGCTTGAAGCCGAACGGCAACGACGGGCCGAAGCCGCTGAACGACAAGCGGTGCTCCAGCGGCGAGCACTCGACCGCATTCCCATGGCGTTCGGGGAGTGGTTGCAACACTCGGATCATCAAGACCATAGCCACTTCCAACGCACGGCTGACGAATCCTGGACAGCCCATCGGGAACGCATCCTGCCGTTGCTTCGGCAGATCGTGAGCCGTTTGGCACCGGAGCCACACCCCGCCGAAGCGATCCATGCCGTCACGGAGCGGTGCTATGCAGCGCTGAAAGCCCAGGTCGCCAAGCACGAACAACAAGCCGAGGACGCCGAACGCCACGCCCTGGAAACGGTCATCTCGACCCTCATCGCCGAGCTGCCACAACGGCTGGATGACGAGGCGTTAGCGTTCTTCCGGGCTGTGAAAGCCAACGCGGAGAACGCCCAACAAGCCAAACAATGGGTGCTCGAAGCTCTCAGTGAATCCCTGTGCCGACGACTCCAGGAAGCCGGCTACACGACTCCTCCCACCCCCGAATGGCTGGACGCGGCGGCCCGACGCTGTTACGAACCGGTCATGGCGCAGGTTGCCGCCCGAGAGGCGCAGGCACAAGCGGAACGCGAACGGGCGGCGGCGGAAGACGCCGAGCACCAACGCCTGCTCGCCGTGGATCTCCACGCCCTGGAGCGCGACCGGGCGCAATGGCAAACGGAACTGGAAACCCTGCAACGAGTCCCTCCCCCGAATGCCGTCCAACTTGCGACGCACTGGGCCGGACTCACGCCGGTGCAAGCCCACCGGCAAACGGCCCACCGGCAGCTCGAAGCGGTCACCGACGCCTTTCACGGCTGGAACCACTCGGCGGCGAGCTGGTTCGGGCTAAAGCGCGGGGAACGGCAGGAATGGGAACAGCGCATCCAGCGCGCCGAAGATGCCGCAGCCCAGGCGGAACACGACTACGCAGCAGCCCAGCAGCGGTTTCATGAGCTATTACCAGCGGCCCGCGATGCCGTGCAACGACAGGCCGAGCAGCAACAGCAGCAAGCGGCCGCATTACAGCAGCGGATCGACGAATGTGAGGCACTGATGAACCATGCGGCACGGGTGCAGTTTGAGGCGCACCGGCAACACTTGCCGCAGTGGCCTTCTTCCAAACCGAAGCCTCCCACGCCGAGGGGGTGAGTCAAGAGATTCAAGATTTCACGATTCGGGCGCCAATCCTTGAATTTCGTGGGAGGAATGGCAATAAGCAAATGGTTTTCAGGAGAATCGGAACGTGAACCTAGGCAGATCTTTCAAGGATAACAATGACCATCAGCGACACGCACTTTTGGTGTGTCCACTGTATGGTTTTGTTAGCGGCCGCTACGATCAAACCTCATTGGCGGACAGCAGTTTACCATTTATGGCTGTAATAGCAGCTACCTACAATCTACGCCGCCTGTGCAGTTTTAAGGCGTGAGGTGTGGTCGCCTTTCTGACACCAGTGATGCGCCCGGAATCGCCGTAAACAGCGATTCCGGTCGAGAATACGTCTTCTGGATGGGAGCAAAACCCAAAAATCGTGAGGCTAACGCCTTCAGTTCCTTGCTTTGCCTGTTTTGCTGGGTTCATAACCAGTTTTTCGAGGAGCCAATTATGAAGCGAATCCCCAACGTTAGAGGAACATTTCAAATGTTTTGTCAATAACGAGGCTAATCAACCTTGTCCGAAACCGCTCTAACGTTGCCAGTGCAACACCTTGTTGGCGCAGAGAATGCGTATCTGCCACTGCGCTCCTAGCCTGAATTAAATCGGAAAAGTCTTGTTCTGTGATTGCCCCCAAAGCTAGTAACTTTGTCCATCTCTTCAAGTCCTCTTCGGATTTATTGAGAAAAGCTTTGGTATCATCCACCGCAGCGTCTTCAAAATCTCTAAGGATATCTTTCGCAATTTCCTTTGCGCCTGCTAGAATGGCCTCTACGAAATCGTCGAATTTTGCCATGGCTATTCTCCAGTTACTTCGCTACATTTCTTGGATGCTTTTTTGTTGATTTCTAGACAAATAATTTCGTCAAAGGCGTTGCTTACCTGCTCCTTGAACTCCGTAATGAATGCTTCCCGTAAAACTCCGTCATCTTGCCATCGACTGATGAACTTTCCGTACAACTTACCATCCTTATCGATAAGGATTCTCCATTGCCTTGCACTGATGCTGTTGTTATCAAGGCCAGCTACATATTCATAGGCGGCATTCAGCTTTGCTGTATGCCCGTTTGGGCCTTCGATTTCTCCACTATGTTTTGAGTAAGGCTCGTCTGATTTATCCATAAGAGCGAGGGTTTGCGCTTTTAGAGACGTTGCGTTCTCATACGCTTTAGCGCTATACGGTGCAATCAGAGGTGTACATCCTGCCAAGGCTATCAGTAACGCAAACGTAGTTGCGAGCCAATCTAAACCAAGTCGGTGCTGCAGCATATTACCTTCTCCGGAACTCATGTTTTTTTCAATAAATTCGGTAGAAAGCTATATTCGGGTGCCTTTACAGTAAAAGAGCTTCCTTTTCTCCACGTATGAAGCTAACTTTCGAAATCAGCCATCGGCATAGCCGGTTGGCTGTATTTGATTGTTAGCGGCTATACCTCAAAATATTTTAGCACTACGTTGGCAATCGCTTCACACATTTCTTGCCTTTTCTGAGGATTGAGTAATACTGCTCGGTTACTATCGTGTGCGATAAATCCGAGCTCAATTAAAACGGCAACACCGTCAAATTTGAGGACAGCCAGATCATCTCTTTTCTTGATCTTTCTATCCTTGAAGTTAGTGACTGCAATCAGGGCATCTTGTAGTTTTTGAGCGAGACCTTTATCATCGTCTCCTCGATAAAGAACCTCTAAGCCATTTGCTGTATCGTCGTCAAAATCATTTAAGTGTAAGGAAATGAATACTTGGGCGCCAGCGTTTTTTGCATTGCGCGCGCGTTCACCGACGGGGGCGTGATCCTCAGGATCATCCCGTGTCATAAATACGGCATGTCCTTGAGCACGTAAAACATCTTTCAGCGTCAAGCCGTATTTCAGCGCGATGGCTGCTTCTTCATACTTAGTTCCATCTTCGAAATGTGTTGCGCCCGAATCGTAGATACCTCTTCGGCGATTGCTCATGCCGTGACCAGGGTCGATTGCGACCTTCATGTATTTACTCCTTCATTTGTGTATTGGTTATCTCGAAAAGAAAAAGGTCATCACACTACTCTGGGTTCAATGGCTAACAGTCCAAATGAGCGGCGCTGAGGTGCGCAGCGCGCTGGACTTTACCCAACAAGTCACAAAAGTCTTGTAAACTCAATCGCATATTATTTTTCCGTGTGATTGATTTTCTTAAAATTATCCGATTTGTGGGTAAAGTCCAGCGCAGCGCGGAAGCGTCCGCGACAACCAGTAATTATATGGTTTCCATAGATCTCTACGGCGATGGAGTCGTGCGGCAAAACGAACTCACCGAGCGATTGCGATGGACCGCTTTTGCTGAGGATCGATGCCGATCTTCCTGATAGACCAACTGTAACGTTCCGTCCCGTGTTGCCCTCACATATCCGCACAAGTCCTTGACGTGCTAGTGCTTCATTAGAGTGTAACAATAGACACAATCATGAACGATCGCAATCGTTTTATTGTCACCGAAGCCAATAGGCTATTGGCTATCGTGAAGGGTGGCTAATCTTGGGTGCGGTTCGAGCTTGACGTCATACATGAAACATTATTACTATTTAACATGTTTACATATTAATAAATTAAAATGTTGATTACGGCACTGATCGGACAGAAAGGCGGAACCGGAAAAACGACGACTAGCTTGGGCTTGGCGGTGGCGGCCGCGCGCGCCGGACAGGCCACCGCGATCATTGACCTTGATCCTCAGGCGAACGCCGCGAACTGGAAGGACCGCCGGGAAGCGCCAAATCCTGCCGTCGTATCCGCTCAGGTCAGTCGATTGCGGCAAACCTTGAAAACGGCCCGAGAGCACGGCGCCGAATTTGTCGTCATCGACACGCCGGGGAAATCCGACAGCGCCGCCGTCGAGGCGGCCCGATCCGCCGATTTGGTTCTCATTCCGGCGCGGCCGCAGATTTTTGACTTGGAGACGCTGCCGGCCATGCGCGATCTCTTGCGGGTGGCCGGTACCGCCCCGGCTTATTTGGTTTTGAACGGCTTGCATCCTCAGGCCCGCAAACAAGCCGAAGAAGCCAAGGCGATGATTCGAGACTCGTGCGGTCTGCCCGTTTGCCCGGTGCATCTTTGCCAGCGTGCCAGCTACGCCGAAGCACCGATGAACGGTTTAGCTCCGCAAGAACTCGATCCGGACGGCAAAGCCGCTGTCGAACTGGAGCAGCTTTACCGGTTCGTCCTTCAACAACTCACTCGGACGACAGCACAGCATGAGTAACAAACTGCAAGCCTTACAACGGGCGCTCGACAGCAAGCAACCCAAAGTCACCAAGCCGAAAGCGAACACGACCCCGGCCCGGAGTGAGAGCTATCGGGCGCCAAGTCGCGAGGGCAAGACGAATATCACCGCTTATCTGGTGCCCGGATTTAAATCCAGTCTGCGGTTGATCCAGGCACGCAACGGCGCCAGTCTTCAAACACTCGTCGCGGAAGCGTTGAATGACTTGTTCGTGAAGTACAACGTGCCGACCGTTAAAGAAGAATGATGGAAAACCAACATGTCATCATATTTAAATGTTCACATCATTACATGTGAACATTTTAATTAAATCACTTTTGATTTAATTAAAAAATTAAGAGGATTTCCGATGGCGAGTTAGCGAGAAGCTGGCGGCGACGCGACTAGCTTGTTAGTCGGTTGATGCCCACAAAATGTGGCGGTTTGGGAAGGAGGTTACTATCCTGTCACGGATAGGTGATGAGGAATTCTAAAACCGGAAGGACAAAACGGTATGGGCGTGAACGTGACAACGCCCCGTAACCCGAAAGCTTTGGCAGGCGGAAGGTTACGAGGCGCAGTACCGAATACATTGGGGATCGGTCCATCTCATGGTAGCCGCCCCTCGGTTCGCAATCAAGCGCGAGGGTCGGTTTATGCAGCCGCACCCTGAACCACTCCCCTCGCTTCTGGCCCGGCTGGACGAAGCTGCGCTCTATCATCGCGCGGAGGATCGCGGCTTTTTCACTCTGCTGTGGGCCGAACCTGACGCCGCACCGGGACACCGGCCGCCAGCGCTGAAAATCCAGCGGGCCTACCGCCTCGACGTTCTCCCCCAGATCATCGCCGCCCTTGACCCGGAACGGGACACCTGGATTTCCCAAGCCGAGTTTCACCGGCCCAACCGCCGCATTGTCCACCTGCTGCGTCTGGGGCTGTGTTTCGTCGATCTGGATAC
>JBATDL010000243.1:0-1999 GCA_049663445.1 Candidatus Competibacter sp. | reverse complement strand
ATTCTGGTGGCCGAAGAAAATCACTTGGGTCCATTATGGGCACCCCGTTGGGGATAACATAGGTTCTCAACCTGCGGTGGGCTCTGTGATAGTGAGTCTCAAGATCTTTCGTTACATAACAGACGGCTGCGCTGGTTGCGCGCGTGGTGATAGTATCGAGTAGGCGATATGCGCGATCTCTGATTCCGCCTGCAATATTACCTTTTAATGGTTCTGGGAGGCCGTGCTCCGTTTTTACGATGGCAAACGGATACAAATTTTTGGCAATTGCGCAAAATACTCCTGCCTTGTAGCCATGAACGTGTACAAGGCGTACTCCTTGTGCAGACAGTAAGTGTGCCATTTCTCGTGCTGTTGCGAACAGACGAAAATTGTCTCCGGAAAGGATGACAGGTTCATCATTTTGCTTGCGCGATTGAGCGGCAAGTTCACCATCCTGAAAAAGAAATAAACTTGCCTTGATACCGGCGGCGCGGAGGCCGCTAAGGAGGCCGAGTATGTGGCGTTCTACTCCCCCGAACAACTCGCCAGTCGAGCAGATGGCTATAGGGCTAATCGAATTTACCACAACCTCATACGTGGAAGTCGGAACTGATGGAATTTGGCAACGAGCTTGTTCAATCAGGTGATCGATGCTGAAATTGGGTATACCGCACTCTAAGTGTGTTTCTAGAGAGACTACAGGCATGTGGGCTTCCTATTTCGTAGTGGTCTGGCCCTGGATGATTAATAGGTTTTGGCTCATGTGGATTCCGGACCGTTGATGATGGCCAACCCACACTGTTCCCATCAGATCGTCAAAATAACGATGGCACCGTTCACAGCGGTATTTCTGCCGTGCTGGTTGGGTGGTCATCGCGCCCTTCCTTGCTTCGTGATCGCCATGGCGCGACAGTGGGCATAACAGACTCCGCTGAGTCACCGCAACTGGCGGACGCTTCATAACATCTGGCGTCATCCAACAGGTTTTTGAGGTTGATTATCGGCGGAGATCGTCGGTTGCGGTGGTTCGGAACCCGTTTACTTTATTTACCCTTGAACGCCGGCCTACGCTTTTCCCGGAACGCGTTTAATCCTTCCTGATAGTCGTGGCTGTCGTACACCACGCGACGCAACCCCTGGATACGCTCGAATAACTCGGGCGTGATGGCGTGGGCGCTGGCGAGTAACCGCAATTCTTCCTTCATCACCGCGATGCTCAAGGGTGAATTGGCGGCGATGTGCGCGGCGAGCATGTAAACGAAGCTCTCGATTTCCTCGACGGGCTTAATGTAGTTGATCACCCCGAGGTTCAATGCCTGCGACGCAGGGATGGGTTGCGCCGTGAACAGCATTTCCTTGGCCACTGGCAGCGGGATCATGTTCATTAGCGTCAGGATGCCGCCCAGATTGTAGGGGACGCCCAGTTTGGCTGGAGTGATGGCGAAGGTTGCTTTCGGCGTCGCCACTAGAAGATCGCAGGCCATCGCCACTTCACAACCGCCGCCCCAGACGCCGCCTTCGATCAAGGCGATGACCGGTGCGGGAAAATCCTGAATGGCGCGGACCAGAACCCGCAGCGAGTCGCTCCAGCCGAGCGGGTCGCGGCCGCGGTCGGGCAGTTCGCTGACATCGTGGCCGGCGGACCAGACTTTCACCCCGGTAGACGCGCGCAGCACGGCGGCGCGGATGTTTTGTGCCCGAAATAACTCCAGTGCGGCGGTGATTTCGCCGATCAGCGCCTCACTGAGCGCATTGCGCTTTTGCGGGTGGTTCATCACGATGGTGCCAATCGCGTCCCTGACTTCAGTCAGTATCAAAGGCATGGTTTTCTCCGGTAGTGCCAGGCATGGATGGTACTTCAGCTGTGGATATGAAACTTATGGCGTGTCGTCAATTCAACCACTATGCACTGAAAGTGCATAGAATGCTTTAGAGACTGAAAGTCTCGGTTTCAGCTAAAGCTGACTGAAAGGTGCAAGCTGATAGCTTGTGTTTGATGACTGAAAGTCACTCGATC
>JBATDL010000242.1:0-2962 GCA_049663445.1 Candidatus Competibacter sp. | reverse complement strand
GCGATTCCCTCCCCCTTGTGGGGAGGGTTAGGGTGGAGGGGTAGAAAATCACTCCCGAGTCCCACCTTCCCCCCGCAAGAGGGGAAGGTGTTTAACGTTTAAGAATCCAACAAATTGATCTTCATGCCAATTCTCGATATTTTTCTCCTGCGGCCACAAGCGGTTATCCATGCCTGTGAAAATCGACGCGCTCCGCTCTGGATCAGCGCCTTTATCATCCTGATCGGTGTGACCTATGGCCTTCTGGTCGCCCTGCTGCAACGCAGCCTCGGCGGCAAATTGCAAGACATCCCGGTCGCCGACATCCCATTCTGGGTGCTGGTTCTAGGCAATGTCCTACCCGGCATCCTGATCACCATCATGGTCCATATCGGTGCCATGCTGGTAGCCTGGTTGATGGCCAAGGCAGTGGGTGGACCCGGATTATTGGCGTTGCTCTATCGAGCGACCGGCTACCTGTTACCCTTATCGCTACCTGCATTGCCGGCCATCGCCTTCACGGGCGCCATGACCACAATCACCGCCGCGCCTGCCGCCGGATCGATGCCGTTGCTCTACCAGGTTCTAGCCATTTTGGGCGCTGCTCTATTTCTCGCTGGCCTCTATCAAGTGTTTCGCATCACGCAGAACTGCCAACCGGCCCGCGCCCTGCTTGCCGTTGCTCTATTCGCCGCCTTCTCGGTTTCGATCCTGAGTCTGGCCTGATACCCTACCCACTCATTCAGGCGCGTTCGACGGCTGCGGAGGTGGCGGAGTGCGATCTCAAACGGCGATTTTCAGCAAACTGGTTCGCGACTTCATGCGCGACCGCCCGCCGACGGTATTGCCGGGTGCGAGCTGCGCCGAAGCGATCACGCACATGTTCAGTGGTGACCATGTGTCCAGCGTGGTCGTTACCGACGCGAGCGGACGCTTATTGGGCATCCTGACCGAACAGGACGTGACCCGGCGGATCGCTTTCCAGGTTCCCCCCGAAACCCCCGTCGAGCAGGTGATGACCCGCCGGGTGCTGACTATTCCCGTCGGTGAGTATCTTTACCACGCGATCGGCCGAATGCGGCGCTACAACCTGCGTCACCTGCCGGTGCTGGACGAGAACCGCATCGTGGTCGGTATCCTCGATCTGTACGACGCCCTGTCGGCGGCATCCGAACAGATGGTGCAGCAAATCGATTTGATCACGCACGAAGGCACGCTCGAAGGGCTCAAACAGGTCAAGGTCGCCCAAGTCGAATTGGCCGCCGAACTGCTGGAGGACGGTCTGCCGGCGCCCGAGATTCAAGCCCTGCTAACCCACATCAACAACGACATCTACCGGCGCGTCACCGATATGTGCATCGCCAGCCTGACCACCGAAGGGTGGGGACAACCGCCGGTCGATTTCTCGGTCATCGTCATGGGTTCGGGCGGTCGGGGCGAGAATTTCATCGGCCCCGACCAGGACAATGGTTTCATCATCGAGGACTACCCCGACGAAGAGCACAACCGCATCGACGGCTACTTCATGGAGCTGGCGAGCCGGCTGGTTGCCACCCTCGACGCAGTCGGTCTGCCGCTGTGTCGCGGCTATTGCATGGCGGTTAATCCGATGTGGCGCAAGACCCTGTCGCAGTGGTTCCGACAACTGGATGGCTGGGGACGCAAGCGCAATCGAATCGCTCTTCAGTTGTCCGATATCTTTTTCGATTTCCAGCCGGTGTGGGGACATCGCCACGAATTGGCGGGGCGCCTGCGCGGCCATGTGACGAAGATGCTGCACGAAGATCGTGCATTTTTACGGGCGATGTACGAGGAGATCAGCGACCACAATGTCGGTCTCGGCCTATTTGGCGGCTTCGTCACCGAAAAAGAAGACCCCTATTATCGCGGCCAGATCAACCTCAAACACCACGCCCTGCTGCCTTTGGTGGAGGGCGCGCGGCTGTTCAGTCTCCGTGAAGGCGTGGAGCAAACCGGGACGCTAGCGCGGATCGATGCCCTGCACAATCTCGGCATTCTTGACGCCACCGAACGCGAAGATCTCAAAGGCAGTTTCGTCCAAATCACCAATCTATTATTGAGTCAGCAGATCGCTGATTTCCGCACAGGTAGGAAAATCACCTACTTCGTCCATCCCGATAGTCTGTCCAAGCGAGCCAAGGAACATCTGGCGGACGCCATGAAGGCTATTGACCGGTTACGTGACCGAGTCCGTGCCGAGCTGGCCGGCAATCTCGCCTAAAGGCTGTCAATGCTGTGAGCTGTGTCGGGTGCGCAATGCGTACCCGACGACGACGGCTCTAGCGCGTACCCTGCAAGTATTTGATCTGCCTGCGCAATGAGCAATGGAACCTGTTTGCCGGTGCCTGAAAATGGAGACGTGATCACCGCCACATTGCTTTTTCTCGCAGTACTGTGGGATCGACTAATCACAATGAAGCATCGAGCTGAACAGCCGTGGTCCGCCAAGGGCGTACTTTTAACGGTGATTTCGTCTCGGTTGCGGCCTAACCCACTGCACCACCGTCGGTTTCTTTAACCCTTAACTTGAGTTCCCCACCCAGGTTTACGAGCGAGACCCTCGACAATCATGGCGCCATAGGTCGGACCGGTCCCCGGAAAAGCCGATCACTGGTTTGGCTCAATAGAGCCGCTGCAACGATAGGCTCCCGGTACGCGGATTCCATGAAGGCCCGGAGATCCGTTGGTTCTCCAACAAGGCCGGATATACGACTGCAACCGATTCTCAACGCCAGCAATTCCCGCTCTCTGTTATTTAGACCTATTTTTTAATAGAGTAATTAGTGATCATAGAATGATCTAATAAGAAAGACAAAACACTACCTAAGCGCTCGATGCGCTTAATGAGCTATAGAATAAAGACACCCTGATTATTAGACTAAAGAAAGCGAACATACCTACAGGCTATCAAAAACCTAAGAGGTATTGGGTTGTAAGAATCCACCGTAATGTCCATAAATAA
>JBATDL010000241.1:0-11673 GCA_049663445.1 Candidatus Competibacter sp. | reverse complement strand
GGCCAGCGATTCCAAGGTCAAGGTACTGTCATCACCCCATGTGATGGTGGTGGACAACCAGCAGGCGGTGATCCGGGTGGGTACCCAGCAACCGATTCCATCCGGCACGACCACCACGAATAACGTGACCACCTCGGGTGGGGTACAATATAAAGATACCGGCGTGCTGTTGGAGGTATTGCCACGGGTCAACTCTGGCGGCATGGTGAACATGGAAATCAAGCAGGAAGTGATCGACTTGGGGCCGTTGGTGGAAACCACCCAGATTAGCAGCCAATCCAGCTCGTCGCGCTCGTTCCTGCAGCGCAGTGTGACCAGCAAGGTGGTGGTCAAGAGCGGCCAGACGCTGGTGCTGGGGGGGTTGATTCGCGACAACCGTTCCGAAGGACAGAGCGGTTTTCCGATACTGTATAAAATCCCGGTGTTGGGGGCACTGTTCGGCAACACCGAAGAACAGGTGGACCGCACCGAACTGATCGTGCTGATCACCCCACGGGTGGTCGAAAACAGCCAGGAGGCCGATCAGGTAACCGAGGAGATCAAGCGTAAGATGCAGGAACTTGCGCCGATGATTCCAGCATCCTGATGAAGAGAAATTTGATTGTTGTATTTATGAAACGATATAAGCCTTGGTTTTGGGAAGTTACAAGAGAATCCTTGCATTCCATGGCTGTTCTATTTATAAATACCCCAACCTCTTTATTTTGTTCAAAGGATAAAAGCTGTTGCGCAAACAACAAAATTATGTTGTTATGTTGACACCGGCTTGGTTCCCATGTAGTCTTTCCTCTGTGGTCAGACTTAGTGTATTTGTTAAGCGCTCGTGCGAAGCAACCTATAGGAGTTACGACATGTTGGCGAATTTCAAAAAAATTGGCGTAGCGGCGGCGGTAGCAACTGCCATCGGCGCCTCTGGCGCTGCCCAAGCGATTACTTTGGGTGAACCTGGTGGCGCGCTGCTGGTGCCTTACGTTGTTTACAATTCTACGGCCCAAATCAACACCATGATTGGTGTGACGGTTGGAGACGAGGTTCCCCCGGGCCAGTTCCCGACGGTGCAAGGGAAGGGATCTGAATGCAGCGACAGCTCGAAGTCAAAGAAGCTTCATTGGTACTTCTTCAGCGAAAAGAGCGTGCATTTGGCCGATGGAGCTGTGTCGATCAGTTGTAATGACTTTTCGCGGTTCGACTGGGGTTATGTGATCACCAATCCCAGTCGCCCCTTCCCATCTTTGGACGGCGTGAATGGCTATCTGGTCCTGTCCAGCGATGATGATCGCAGCGATGTTTCTCCCAGCAACTACACCCTGTACGGTTCCGCCTATCTGATCCAAGGCGATTGGGCATCCGAAGCCTATATTCCCGTGCTGCCTTTGCTGGATGCGGCGGGTGGCGGCGCAAATGACGAGGTCAAGTATAAGGGGGGTATCCCGAGCGATGTGAACCCCCTGCTGGCTGGCATGCCGCTGGCGTATGATAAGGGTACGGCGGCGAGATTCAGCCTGCGTTATTTCGTGGATCCGACTCCTCTGAATGGCAGCACTCGGTTTGTGCTCTGGTTCCCGGATAACAGTGGCGAAAAGCACGGTGACGGGACCATCAGCCGTACTGCTGTGGCGGTCGATGTCTATGATGCTGATGAAGTCGCTGTTTCCAGCACCCTTTCCTTGCCGAATGAGCTGAACATCATTGATGCGAACAGCATTGATGGAACGGTCAACGATCCCGGCAGCCATGCGATTCCCGATTTGGCCGCTGGCCAACCGGCCCTTGATTCGGGTTTCGTACTGTTCCACATCGCGGATACCAGCAACACCAAGACTGGACCGGAATACTCCCGCGCGGGTGTCGCTTTCAGCTTGATTGGCGTTGGCTCCTCGGTAAATTCGGTGCAGGTGCAGACCGATTTGGCTCATGAGAGGGGTATTGTGCCTGACTATTGAGTGGTTGTTACTGATGACCGCATAGTATAAGGACGTTTCGGCGTCCCAAGTTGGACGGCGCACTTGGTGCGCCGTTCTTTTTTTCAGCGAACCGTATTGCCATATCAAGGGGAGATGGGATGAGTCGATGGATTCTTGCCATGGCTTTGTGGATGGTGGGCATCGTGGCGGCGGAGGAAGCGACAACGCCGCCGATGAGCGTTCCTCCCGTCGCTCAATCCCTGTTACCGACCCAAGGCGTCGTTCATGTGCTGGCGGACGACATCACGGGCGATGGTCGGCTTGATTTGATATTTACTTCGCACAACAACAACGAAATTCAGGTATACCAACAGGTGGCGCCGCGCCGTTTCGAGGCCCGCAACCCGCAAACGGTCACTGGGTTTCATCCAAACGACACCATCGTATTGCCGGGGACTCCCAAGCGATATTTGATCAATGCGGAAGGGGAGGGCAAGTTAAAAGCGGTCAAGGCGCAGTCGGAGGGTCGCCTTGAATTGGTCAGCGAACGCTCGCAGTCAGCCCCTAGAGCGAGTACTCCCTTTTTTTGGCCCGGATGGGATCTGAGCTTGGCGGTAGCGCCATTTTCCGGTAGGGCCTTGACTTTGCTGCGCGGCTTTAATCCGGAAACCGGCGAGGTTAATGCGGTTTATCCCTTGAGGCTCGGTAATGAGCCCAAACATGTGCGCTCGGCCGATCTGAATGGCGATGGCATTGATGAACTGGTACTTGCCTCGCGTCTCAGTAATGATATATGGGTGATCGATTACCCGGGTCCTGATAAAGAACCGGTTCCTCGCCGGTTATGGTCCTTCAAGCAAGGCTGGCCGCGGCATGTGCTTCCCTTCGATGTAGACCGGAACGGCACCGTAGACCTGCTGGTGCCCATGGCGGTGCGGCAAGAGATCGTGGTGCTCTTGAACGACGGCAAAGGCCACTTTACGGAGGGTACACCGATTCCGTATCCAGGGAAGGCGGGTATCCATGTTATGGCTACGGGGCAAGACCGGGACGGTACACGGTACTTGCTGGCGGGAGGAATCCACGCGCTGGTGCTTTACCGGGAGCACAAGGACACGCCGGGAGTTTTTGAGAATATCCAGTTGCCGTTGGCGAAGTGGCCTAACTGGGTGGAGTTGAAGGATATGGACGGCGATGGTTGGCTGGATGCCGTGACCGCCATCCAGGGCACTGAACCGTCAGCCGTTATCTACGGTCCATTGTGGGAGACCTTCACGATGCTCGCGGCCAGCAAAAAAGCAGGTTAGGCTAAAATTGTAGCGCCAGCTTCGCATCAATAATCTCAGCTTCGTGTCTTTACATCTTTTTACATCCGATCCATCAATTTTAGAAAGGCTGACATGATTCACAAAGTGGCGATAGGTTTCGTCTTGGCGGTTGTATTTGGGCTCGCGCCGCTTTGGGTTCAACAACAGGCCCTGGCGGCGGAGCAGGGTAGTGCGCCGGTGGCTGGGAATAGTGATGCGCCACCACCTCCAGCGGTGGCGACTCCGCAGACCACTGCGCCAACGCCCGGAGAGAACGCGGTGAAACCGCTTGGGCGAGAGGTGGTCATGGCGCGGGTTGGCGACGAAAAGATTAGCGTTGATGATTTTATGAAGTACATCTCTCAAGATAGCCGATTGCTCAAAATATCGACGACTGATCAAGGTAAAGCGCAGGTGCTTCATGAGATGATTCTTGATCGCTTGATTGAGACAGGGATGCGTCGAGAAGGATTCCTCCCCACGGATCATCCTCCAAATCAAACGGATTACCTGCATGGCTATAATCTGTTGGCCGCCAAATACTTTCCAGAGGCGAAAAAAACGCCTGATGAGGAGAAAATTCATCAATACTATCTGGAACATCAGGAAGCATTCGGAATCCCCGCCATGGTCAGAGTTGGGCAAATCCAGTTCCGTGTGCCTGCCAACGCCAGTCCTCAAGAGATCGAGGCTGTCAAGGCGCGCGCTGATGCAACCTTGAAACGACTTCGCGCCGGTGAATCCTTTGCGGTCTTGGCGGGGGCACTGACTGAGAATCCCCAAGGGAAGGTGGCCGAAGGCGATCTTGGGTTTCTGCCCGTCAATCAAGATGCTTGGTTGCAAAAAGCAGTCGCTGATCTAGCGCCGGGACAATACTCCGAAGTACTTGCGTCTCCGGTTGGTTACGAGATTATCCAGTTGAAGGACAAGCGTGACGTCTTGGTAACGCCCTATGCGAATGCGCGCGGAGCGGTGCTTGCTCAAATGCGTCGCGAGGCCATTCGTCAAGGCAGTGAAGCGTATGCCTGGCAACTGGCGAAGGAGGTTGGTGTGACCGTCGAGATCAATGAGCTCAAAAGTGCACTACCCCAGACGACACCTTGAGGGTAAGAATATCATGTTAAATCCACGTCGGATTTGCCAGCTTGTCTTGTTGATCGCGGGATTCGTTGGAATTGGAGCCGTTCTGGCTGAGAAGGCCGACACTCCAACGCCAAGCGCGAACAAAATCGAGGTGACACCGTCCACTTCGGATAGTGCGAGCCAACCGACCGCGATGCCGGAGGAACTCAAAGTCGCATTACGGCAACAAGTTGAACGTTACTGGGCGGCACGCCAAGCGCGTGATGTGAGAACGATGTACGAAATGGAATCGGCGGCGCGGCCAGGCGGTTGGCTAAAGCTGGAAAACGCCATGTCGCTGCAGGGCTTGCCGGTGCGCAAAGTCCGAGTCGAAGAAGTCAACATCGAAGCCGAGCAAGGCAAGGTGCGTCTCAGTGGAGAAGTACTGGTTGGGACCATGGGTTGGGTACCCCAGACTTTAGAGCAGACCTGGGTTCTGATTGATGGTCAATGGTACCACGAGACTCAACGCTAATATCTCGACAGTGTTGCATCCCCGATGATCGAAACCCTGATGGTGCAGGCGGATCGGCTGACCGCCGAAGGGCAATTCGAACAAGCCAAAGAACTGTATATTCGGATCTGTCATTTCGCGCCCCACCGTGCCCACTGTTGGTATCGGCTGGCGGAGCTGCAATCTCAGCTTGAACGGTTTGAGGACTGTCAGCAGGCGCTTGAATTGTCCCTGCGCCTGAAGCCGAATGACCCCGCCGCGCTGTTGTTGGCCACAGCCAATCTGCTGGAGATGGGGGACTATGCTCAAGCTGTCCACTTGGCCGATAGACTCTTAGCCGCAAATGATGGAAACCGGCTGGCGGCTCTGATTAATAAAAGTACGGCTCTGCTACGACTGGGCCGATTCGTCGAGGCACTGGCGACGGCCGATGTGGCTTTAGAGTTGGATGGATGTCAGGCCACAATTCATGCCAACCGAGGGTCGGCATTATTCGGCTTGGATCGCTATGAAGAGGCGCTACCCGCCTTTGAGCGGGCGTTGCAACTGCGGCCAGGGTATGGGGTAGCCCTGATCAATAAGTCAGCCGTGCTTCGGGCGTTGCGACGCCCGGCGGAAGCGCTGACAGTGGCTGATACGGCTCTGGCAGCCCATCCCACATCTCCAGCCGCCTTGTTGAATCGTGCGGCTGCCTTGATGGATCTGGAACAATATGAGGAGGCGCTAGCAACGCTCGATCATTTGCTTGCCCAACAACCAAACCATGTTAAGGCATTGTTAAATCGCAGTTTTGCGCTGCTGCAACTGAAGCGTTATCAGGAAGTCTTGACCGCAGTCCACGCGCTGCGGGCCGTCGGGCAACCGACGAGTGAAATTTTGTTAGCCGCAAGCGAGAATCAATTGCGGCAAGGGCGGCTGGAGCAGGCGCTGGCTTGGGTCGAGCAAGGACTGCGTTGGTATCCGGATCACATAGGCTTGCTGCGCGCTCAAGTTGCGATTCTGCTGGCGCGAGAGCGCTATCGAGATGCAATGTCGGCTGCGGAACGGTTGCTGGTTTTGGCTGGACCCGATCAAATTCCAGCCCGATTGGCCGTGGCGGCGGCTTTGAATGCCATGGGTCGGTTCGAGAAGTCGTTGCTATTGCTGGAAGCATTGCCGCTGTCTGCTCGGGACGACTGGCAGTTCCATGCCAAGCATGGCGAAGCATTGGCCGGTTTGAATCGCTTTGCCGAAGCACGGACGGCCTTTGTCGCCGCTGATCGTTTGGCTAAGCAGCCATTCCGCACCTGCTATCACGATGGGCTCTTCCAAACCCGGCCAGCGGATTCTCCGGCACCGCCCGTGACTCCCGAACTGATCCGGGTGGGTTTCGAGTTTCGCCGATTGGAGCATGGGGATTGGCAAGACTACGAGCATCGCATCGCTATCATTCGGCGATTGACCGAGGAGTGCTTGGAGCGGGGTGAGCTGTCTCCGTTGCTGCCTTTTAGAGCATTGTTTCTACCACTGTCCCAGGAATTACGGTTGGCGATTGCCCGGCGCGAATCCGAACGATTGATGGAGATGGCGGCGGTTTCTAGCGTGGCTCATAAAGCTGGTCAGTATGTTGATAGGGAAGCAGCACGCCTCAAGATCGGCTACCTATCGGCGGATTTTCATGAGCATCCGACCGCACATCTGATGCGCGGTTTTTTTCATTGCCATGATCGGAGCCGTTTCGAAATTTACGGCTACGCTTTACGTGGTGAAACGGATAGTGCCTACTTCCAGCGCATCAAAAGCGATTGCGATCATTTTGTGGATCTCTCCAACATGGATAACACTGCCGCCGTTCAGCGAATCCAGGCTGACGGCATTCATGTGCTGGTCGACCTAATGGTTTTTACCAATTATTCCCGCCCGGAGATTTTCAGTCACCGACCGGCTCCGATCCAAGTGAATTGGCTCGGGTTTCCAGGGAGCAGTGGAGCAGACTATCTGGATTATGTGCTTGTGGATCCAGTAGTGTTACCACCAGAACAAGCGGCTTTCTGCACCGAGCAGCTGGTTTATCTACCCGAATGCTACCAGGTCAACGACCGCTGGCAAGAGATCGCCGAGACCGGCATCCAACGGGCGGACCAGAACTTGCCCGAGCAAGGTTTCGTTTTTTGTTGTTTTAACCAGGTTCAGAAACTTGAACCGGTCATGTTCGCGGTCTGGATGCGCATCCTCCATCGCGTGCCGGGTTCGGTACTGTGGCTGTACTCTGAAAGCGAAGAAGCCCAGGATAATCTGCGAGCGACCGCTACCGCTTGCGGGGTTGCCGGCGAGCGACTGGTGTTTGCCGAACGCTTGTCCAAGGATCGCCATCTCGAACGTCACCGTTTGGCCGACCTTTTTCTCGATACGCGCATTTATGGTGCTCATACCACCGCTAGCGACGCCCTGTGGGCCGGGTTGCCGGTGCTGACCTGCCTGGGCGAGGCGTTCCCGGCGCGGGTGGCCGCCAGCCTGTTGCATGCGATGGGAATACCGGAATTGATCACCCATTCATTGGAAGAATACGAGGAGCAGGCGGTTAGGCTGGCAACTTGCTCGGTAGAACTGGCGGCGCTGCGGGACAAGCTGGCGTGCAATCGCTTGCAAACGCCGCTGTTCGATACCGAACGCTTTACCCGGCATCTCGAACGCGCCTACGAATTGATGTGGGAGTGCCATGCGCGGGAATTGCCGCCCGCACCGCTGCATGTGCCGGCGCTGCCAACCGTGAACCTGCGGTAGAACCCATGACTCCAGTCGTGCAATCCTCAACTGGAGTTGGATAAAGACATGTCGGTTTTCAATTTGACGCCCCCGGCGAATTCCAAATCCGCACTTGGGCGGGATTGGCTACTTTACCGGGTCCTGCGCGAGTCTTGGCTGCAACGTCAGCTATTTCTGAAGTTATTGAAGCGGGATTTTGCCGAACGCTACCGGGGTTCCTATCTGGGGCTGTTCTGGTCGCTGCTGCTGCCGCTGTTGTCGCTGCTGGTATTTACCTTCTTTTTCGGCGTGATCTTTAAGCTTCGTTGGGGTGATCGTGGCAGCAGTTCGTTGAGCGAATTAGCATTGATTCTGTTCGTCGGCATGGCACTTTACAACTTTTTGGCGGAATGCCTCAGCCGCGCCCCTAGCCTTATTTTGGCGCACCAGAATTACGTCAAGAATGTTATCTTTCCGTTGGAGATGCTGCCGGCGGTAATGGCTATCTCAGCCTTGCTGACGCTAACTGCCACATTGTCTGTGACCCTGCTGCTGCAAGAGACCTTGGGTAGTGGCCTGACCTGGACAGTGTTGCTGTTGCCAGTCATGGTGTTGCCGCTGTTGTTGCTCGCGTTGGGTCTAAGCTGGTTTTTGGCTGCCTTGGGGGTATACATCCGCGATATCCAGCAGTTGACCGTACCGCTGGTGCAACTACTGATGTTTATGAGCCCGGTGTTTTATCCGATCAGCGCCCTGCCGGAATCCGTCCGATACTGGTTCCAGTTCAATCCGCTGGCGTTGGTGATCGAACAGACCCGAGGAATTATTTTATTTAACCAACCGCCGGCTTGGGTGCCCTATCTGCTTTGCCTGGGAGTGGGATTACTGGTGGCATTGCTAGGGGCCTATTGGTTCGCCCGAACACGCAGGGGATTCGCCGATGTCCTTTGAGCCGGCCGGCGATTGCTCGACCGAAGAACATGCCGTGATCGAGGTAAATGAGGTTGGCAAGTGCTATCACATCTACGAGCGGCCCCAGGATCGTCTGAAGCAGATGCTGTGGCGCGGCCGGCGCCGCTTCTACCGTGAATTCTGGGCCTTGCGGGATATGTCCTTCACGGTTCGGCGCGGCCAGACGGTTGGGGTGATCGGCCGTAATGGTTCCGGCAAGTCTACCCTGCTCAAAATGCTCTGCAATACGCTGGAACCCACCACCGGCACGTTGACGGTGCGGGGTCGAGTGGCGGCGCTACTGGAACTGGGCACCGGTTTCAATCCGGAGTTTAGCGGTCGCGAAAACGTCTATCTCAACGCCGCGATCCTCGGCCTTGATGATGCGGAAATCGAACGCTACCTGCCCGAGATTCTGGCCTTCGCCGACATCGGTGAATTTATCGACCAGCCGGTCAAGACGTATTCCAGCGGCATGGCGGTGCGGCTGGCCTTCGCCGTCGCCGCCCATGTCCGCGCCGATATTCTGGTCATTGACGAGGCGTTGGCGGTCGGCGATATGTTTTTCGTGCAAAAGTGCATGCGCTTTCTCCGCAAGTTTCAGGAGCGCGGGACGCTGTTTTTTGTCAGCCACGACACTGCGGCGGTGGTCAATCTCTGCGATCAGGTGTTGTGGCTGGAGCAGGGGCAGGTGCGCGAGTCGGGTCCAGCTAAGGAGGTCTGCGAGCATTATGTGGCGACCTTGCGTGAAACTCAGGCTACAAGTGTCTCAATGGCGTCGTCGTCGCAACAACATACCGCTGGGGGCGCCACGTATGCTCCGGTGGAGCGGGTGGATCAGCGGTTGGCATTTCTGAATCAGACCCATTTTCGCAACGATCTGGAATTGTTCAGTTTTCGTCACGATGTCGAGGGCTACGGCACCGGCGCCATTCGCATCCTGGATGCCGAGTTCGAGGACGGGCAGGGACATCCTCTACGCTGGATCGTCGGCGGCGAGTTGGTCACCTTGGTCGTGCGCGCCCTGATTCTGACGGATCTTGAAAGCCCGATCATCGGTTTTTTCGTCAAGGATCGGCTGGGGCAAAATCTGTTCGGCGATAATACTCACTTGACCTACGCCGCCGTGCCGCATTGGGCGATGGCCGGTCAGCATCTGATAGCGCGCTTTACCTTCCACATGCCGGTGCTGCCGGTCGGGGATTACTCAGTGGACATCGCAGCAGCTTCGGGTACCCAACAGGAGCACATCACCCACTGTTGGTGTAACGACATGCTGATTTTTAAGTCCCACACCAGCAGCATTCATCAAGGACTGGTGGGTATTCCGATGCTGGATATCGAATTGCGTGTTGGTTCCAATGATGCTTCGGAACCTGCTCAGGAGCGGTTTGCGTGACCACTGGCATGGAGTCCACCACGGTTACATTGCCTCTGGTGGATGTGATCATCCTGGCTTATCGCGGATTGGATGAAACCCGGCGTTGTTTGGAGAGCGTGCTGGCGTTTCCTCAGCAGACCGCCTGCGAAATCGTGGTGATCGACGATTGCAGCCCGGAACCTGAGTTGAGCGCTTTTTTGCGGCAACAAGCGGAAAGCGGCGCTTTTACCCTGCTGGAAAATCCGGTCAATACCGGTTTCGTCAGCGCGGTCAACCGAGGCATGGTGTTACATCCCAATCGCGATGTGGTACTGCTCAACAGTGACACAGAGGTGCATGGTGACTGGCTAGATCGTTTGTATCGCCATGCGAGCAGCGACCCGATGATTGGAACGGTGACCCCATTTTCCAATAATGCCACGATTTGCAGCTATCCACGTTTCATGCAAGATAATCCACTTCCGGTTGGTTTGTCGCTGGCGGCATTGGATGCCTTGTTCGCGGAGATCAACGCCGGGCAAGCCGTGGACATGCCGACTGCGGTCGGATTCTGTATGTATATTACCCGGCGTTGCCTGGATCAGGTCGGTTATTTCGACGCCACTCTATTTGCGCGCGGCTACGGTGAGGAAAACGATTTTTCGATGCGGGCGCTGGAAATCGGATTCCGCCATCTGCACGCTGCCGATGTGTTTGTTTATCATCGCGGCGGAATCTCCTTTGGTGTGGAGGGTGCCGATCTGTGTGCGCAAGCCCAGCACATTCTGGAACAGCAGCACCCCCGCTATTTCCTTTTGGTCGGTGATTATTGCGCTCGCGATCCGGCTCGTTTGCTGCGGCGGCGTATCGACAACACCCGGTTGGCGCGGTCACCTAAACCTCGGCTGTTGTTTGTCATGCATAAGGGCGGCGGTGGCACCGAGAAGCATGTGCGGGAGTTGGCGACGCTGCTGGAACCGGATTACGAGGTCTTTATTTTGCGGGCCTACGATACCTCAACCGCAGTGCTGGAATGGGCGCGGCGCGGGGAAGAATTCAATGCCTGGTTTCCGTTGCCGCATGCCTATCCCGACTTGCTGGATTTTCTCCGACAACTGCCGGTGACTCGCATCCATTTCCATCATGTTCTCGATCTACAGCAGCAATTGCTGCGGTTGCCAGAGGATTTGATGGTTCCCTACGACTTCACCTTGCACGATTATTACCCGATTTGCCCACAATACAACCTGGCGCGAGCAGATGGCCGCTATTGCGGCGAGCCGGACACGGCAGGCTGCACGGCCTGTTTAGCTGAACGTCCCGCTCCTTGGGGTTTGGATATTCTGTCTTGGCGCACCTGTTTTGAGCACTTACTGACCGGTGCCGAGCGGGTTATCGTGCCATCGCAGGATCTTTTGACCCGAATGCAGCGTTATGTCCCCGCAGCGCATTATCACTATCTTCCTCATCCAGAGTCGATGTTGGATAGCGTGACGATTCCACCATCGTGCGATGGGGTTGGCGAGCTTAAAGTGCTGGTGCTAGGTCGACTGACGCCAGCCAAGGGATTGCATCTGTTGGAGCGTTGCGCCGACGATGCCAAGGCGCGAGAACTGCCGCTTTTTTTCCGAGTGATTGGCCATGCGGATCGTGAGGTACGACAGGAGCCTGAGTTGCCGTTGTCTTTTTCCGGATCTTATCAAGATAAACGCCTATCGCTGTTGGTCGCTCGGGAACGTCCTGATGTCATCTTTTTCCCAGCACAGTGGCCGGAAACCTACTCTTATACCCTCAGCATTGCCATGCAAACCGGATTGCCGGTTGTTGCCCCCCGATTGGGAGCTTTCATCG
>JBATDL010000240.1:0-3088 GCA_049663445.1 Candidatus Competibacter sp. | reverse complement strand
GTGCCGGTCAGGGCGCGGAAGTCCATCGGTTCGGCGCCTTTGGGTTTGGTGAAGGTGAAGAGATGATCGGGAAGTTTCGGTTTGAGTTTCCAGTCGTAGTATTCCACCGTGAAGCGAGGGGCGCCTTGCACATCGAGCAAGGCACCGGCGATCAGGCAGGGTAGATCGGTCTTGGCGTCGATCCAGATTTCGCCTGCGATGCCCGGCGCGGCGAGCGCTACATGTTCGCAGCGAGCGCCGCGAATGACGGAGTAGCCGGCGTAGAAGGCGCTGGTGACATCATTGGTCAGGACCGCGTAGGGATCGCTGTAAAGCACGTCTTCGAACGGTAGCAGGATGCCGGCGGTTTTCGCTGCGAACGGCACCAATTCGTCGAGCGTCTTGGGGGCGTCGGTCGTGGCGTAGAGCTTGTGGGTCGGCTCGTAGGCGGTCATCTTTTCGCCGTTGAAGTAGAAGTCGAACGGCGGAGCGTCGCCGCGAATTTCGGCGCTCAGTTTATTCGGCCGCTTGACCGCGACCACGGATTCGGTGAAGAAGGTCAGGAACTGCCCGGTACCCCCCGGCGCTTCGGTCGAACTACGGGTGCGGACCACGAACTCCGGGGTAGCGGCTAGCTTGGCGCTCATCCTCTTCAACAAATCGAGCGCGCCTTGCTCCATGACCTGGGCGGGTGCGGCGGGGGTCGCCGCCGCTTCCTTCTCGGGTGCCGGCGCCTTCTCTTGGCCAAAGGCTGTGCCCAAGGCTAACGGGGATAACAAGGCGAGCGTCAAGGCGTTTCGCCAGAGTTTGACCTGCATGAGTGCTCTCCAAGGGGTTAAGGAACGTGTTTGCGCGGTCCCTGGAAAGGTTCCGCGTTTGCTGGATACCCGTTTTCAACAGGCTGCACGATTTTACCGGTGGCACCGCTACAGAGCCTTCCCCTTTGCAAAGAAGGAGGGCTCCGAGGTTAACAACCTGTCGGGGAACGGTATTAGCGGTAGTACGCTCGGCGGTACGTCCGGCGGGCGACACCGGCGTAAGACAGCGGCGTCAACGGCATGCCGATAATGTCGATGAACAGCGAGACCGGTCCGCCCATGGCCGGCATCTCACCCTCCAGTATGCGCACGGTGTAGCTCAGCTCGTCACCCTTGAGGATCGGGTCGCGCAGTTCCACCACCACGTCATTGACCTTGTCTTCGTGGACGATCGACAGAGTGGCGTTGGGTGGATCGGATAGAAAGCTGTTCTTGCCTTCCGACCAGAACGGCACGAACCGGGTAGTGGTCATGTGGCCGGCGATCCGCTCGGGGCGGTCGGTGAACATGATGGTGGTCGGGCTGATGCCTTTTAGGGTGAGCTTGCCGTCGGCGTAGTGGATGCCCTGGGCATTCTGCACGAACAGGAAATCGGCCTGCTTGGCCGCTGCCTCGGTTTTCGCTTCCGCTTTTTTGGCCGGTTCCTCGGTGGCTCGCGCCAGGCCGGGAACCACAAGCAGCGTCGCCAGCAGTGTCGTGGTGGTTATCAGGGAACGTCGGGTGATCATGAAAGAATCCTTAATTTGAATAAAGACGGGTTAAGAATCTATAGGGTAGATCGGGATTGGTTACCACTCGTGAAGCGTTGCGTTCATTTCCTCCATGAAGCATCGAAAAATGATGTTCGATGAGCATCTCAAGTACTATCCGTAGTCTAGGCCAGGCTACTTGCGTAACGGGGACGACAGCAAAAATCGGTCATGGCGTTGACCGTTGACGAGATGGATCAGTTCCGCGATGGAACCGACCGTCAGCTTATCCAGTAGGCGGCTGCGATGCGTTTCGACGGCGCGGGAGCTTTGATGCCAATCCGCGCACCGCTGGTTACGCCCAATAGGAGTTTACGCCGTCAACTCACCACCCGCACCGGTGAGCCGCGTAGAAAGCCGGCGATATTCTCCACCAGTTGCCCGACCAGCCGCTGGCGCGACTCGCGGCTACCCCAGGCGCAGTGCGGGGTGACAATCAGATTGGGGATGTCGGGCGCCAGCAGCGGGTTGTCCGTTGCGGGTGGTTCCAAACTCAGCACGTCCACGCCGGCCCCACCCAGAGCGCCTTGGCGCAGCGCGTCGGCCAGTAGCGCCTCGTCCACCAGGCCGCCGCGGGCGGTATTAATCAGGATCGCGTCGCGACGCATCAGCGCCAATTCCCAGGCGCCGATCAGGCCCCGGGTTTCCGGCGTCAGCGGACAATGCAGGCTGAGCACGTCCACTTGGGGTAGCAGGATCGGCAGCGGTACTCGCCCCTCCTCTTCCTCCACCGCGCCGGGGCGCTGGGCAATCAGCACCCGCATCCCAAACGCCTCGGCCACCCGAGCCACGCCCCGGCCTAGTTCGCCATGACCGACGATGCCCAAGGTCTTGCCGGCCAGCTCGCGGATCGGGAAATCCAGCAGACAAAACTGGCGGGCCTGCTGCCAGCGGCCCTCGCGCACCGCCTGCCGGTAGTCGGATAGCCGGGTGACCAGCGCCAGCAGCAGCGCGAATACATGCTGCACCACTGCTGCAGTGCCATAGCCACGACAGTTGCAGACCGTGACGCCCCGTGACGACGTCGCCGCCAAATCGACGTTGTTGAAACCGGTGGCGGCGATACAGATCAGCCGCAGCGATGGGACGTGGCGCAGCGCGGCGGCATCCAGCACCACCTTATTGCTGATCACCACGCCGGCTCCGGCGATGCGTGCGGCGACCTGATCGGGCGCGGTAGCGGAGTAATAGCGCAGATCCGGCAGGACACGATCCAGGCCGCTAAAATCGAGATCGCCGCAATCGAGCGAATCCCGGTCGAGAAAGACACCCAGCATGGCGATGACCTCCCATGGACGATTCGTTTCATTATAAGACACCGAGACACCGAGACACCGAGGCATGAGCGCATCATGATGCAAGCGACCCCTTCCCCCCGCTTTTCCCACGACCAGCCCACCTGCACCGGGGTGCTGCTGGCCAATCTCGGCACCCCCGACGCCCCGACGCCTGCCGCCCTGCGCCGTTATCTGGCCGAATTTCTCTGGGACCCGCGAGTGGTGGAATTGCCCCGGCCGTTGTGGTGGTTGATCCTGCACGGCG
>JBATDL010000239.1:0-3383 GCA_049663445.1 Candidatus Competibacter sp. | reverse complement strand
CTTCAGTAAAGATCAGGCGAATCATGGTGCGCGCTCCAGCCTCTTTCAGGCCTTTCAATTAACCCTCGGAACACTATAAAACAAAGAAATTATAAAGTAAATTTTGGATTAATTTAAAGTATACCATCGATCCGGTCTTTCTGAAGCCCTTGAATAATTGGTCTCAGGAGAAAATCGTCAGCAATGTGGAACTCAAGGATTTCGCCTCGGAAATTAAAGCCGGTGCGAGCGTGGAAGCGGGGTTGCTGTTTTTTGGTAAGTTATTTGCTTCGGCCACCAATGCGCTCAAGGTCAATTCGACTCACAAGAAAGAGTTGCGGCAAGTCCTCAAGAATCATTTTACGGAATTTGCCGAAGCTTTTAAGCAACTCATCGCCGCAGCCGAAACCGGGCTGAAAGCAGCGAACCAGGGTCGCAAGCTGCTATTCATCGTGGATGGCACCGACCGCCTGTCGAAGGACGATAGCGAGCGCTTCTTCATCACCGACGTTCACCAATTGCAGTTGATCGATGGGTTGTTCGTCTATTGCGCCCCGATTCACATGATTTATGAAGGGAATCAAATCAATCAGATCTTTACGAGCATCGTCAAGCTGCCCATGATCAAGCTTTGCGAACAGGATGGCGCCAAGCTGGATGCCGGTTACGACGCGATGCTGGACATGCTGTACCGACGCGCCGATCCAAGTTTGTTCGATTCGGAAGCGACCGCAAAATACCTGATCGAGCATTCCGGTGGTCATCCAAGAGATTTATTGCGGCTGCTCGGTTATGCGTTTGGTTTCGCCGAGGGGGATCAATTCGACAGGGCGTCCGCCGAGAAGGCGGTCAAGCAATTGGCGATGGATTATCGGCGCATCCTCGATACCAAGGATTACCCTTTGTTGCGTGAAATCGATCAGTCGCCGCTGGGTCAAGTTAGTCAAAACTCGGATCAGGCGCAATCGCTACTCTACAATCTGGCGTTGCTGGAATACAACGATTATTGGTGGAAATCCCATCCAGTTGTTAGAACCTTGCCGGAGTATCGGGCGGCCAGCAATCCCTGACGGGAGCCTCATCGCATGACGATGGAATCCTCGTCCACCTCTCCGGGCATTTCCCCTCCGCAAAGTCTCGAAGCTTGGGAGTTGGAGTCCAAACACTCCGGCTGCCTATTGCGCTTGCGCAAAGTGCTGATGGCGGCATCCGGGTTCCGGCTGATTCTGTTGGAGTTCAACAACCCGCGATATCGCGACCAAGTCATTCGGCAAATCGATGGATTTCCCGTGAAAACGGCTTCGTTGCGGCTGGACGAGAGCGTCGTCGATTTTGAAACATTCGAGCGGCGTTTGGCGGCATTGGCGGGTCAATGGCCAGCGGTGCATGTCCTCGATCTGGAGCGGTGGCTGGCGGACAAGGCAACCCGAGCAGAGCGTTTCAAGGGCTTCAACTATCATCGAGAAGCGCTGGCGGAGCGTTGTCCGGTCGCCTTGCTGCTGTGGATGATCGAGGCTGACATCAAGGCGCTGGCCCTGCAAGCCCCGGATCTGTGGGCGTGGCGCACCGAAGTGTTCGATTTCTCTTCCCAGCCTACCCGGATTTCCGCGCCGATCATCATCGAACGAGATGTCGCGCGAGGCAGCGCGTCGGTTCAGGAGCGGCAAGCGCGGATCAAGGAGATCGAGGAATACCTTGGCCGGGAGTCCGGCAGAGACGGGAGCAGCGCCCAGCTCCTGGTCGAACAGGGTCAACTCTACGGCGATCTGGGCAACCCATCTGCGGCGTTGGGTGCGCTCGAACAAGCACTGGCCATTTTCCGCGAGCTGGACGACCGGCGCCAAGCGGCCATGAGCCAGGGATTGATGGCCGATATCGAGGCGGCTCGGGGGAACACCGATGGCGCGCTCAAAATATATGAAGAAATATTGAAACTTTTTGAAGCGTTGGGCGACGTGCGGGCGCGGGCGGTGACGCTGGGGAAGATCGCCGATGTGTTGCAGGCGCGCGGCGAGCTGGACGAGGCGCTGCGGATTCGCCAGGAGGAACTACTGCCGGTCTTCGAGCGGCTGGGCGACGTGCGCTTGCGGGCGGTGACGCTGGGTCAGATCGCCGACGTGTATCAGGCGCGCGGGCAATGGGACGAGGCGCTGCGGATTCGCCGGGAGGAGCAACTGCCGGTCTTTGAGCGCCTCGGCGACGTGCGGGAGCTGCTGGTTTGTCACGCCAACATCGGAATCAATTATCTGGCGCGTGGCGCGGCGGGAGATCGTCAGAAGGCGTTGGAACTATTGAAGCTGGCCTTGCAAGACGCGCAACGGCTGAAACTGCCCGAGGCTCAGCAAATTGCCGGGATCATCCAGCAGGTGCAAGCGCAGTCGGATTCGCTGTCCTCCCCGGATCGGTAATCGAGTGGCAGCAGCGGGGGGGGATTTGGCTCGACCGTCCGTGTTTCCACAGCTCAGGCAGGGTTTACCGTGCATAACCATCGAGGCGGATAAGCTGCCTCACCGGCAAAGCGCCTCGCACGGCACCCCATCCTTATCGCGATCCAGGCGCTTTACGCCACAATGATCGAGATAAAACCGCGCCTCCTCGCAGGAGGCCATTTCCCCGCAAGTCCGTTTCGTTCCGCACCGGGACGAGGCCGACGGCGATGCCGGCGGTGACGGCTTTGATGTTTTCCCGCCATGCCGCCAGTCCCATGGCGGGATCGGATTCGAGTCGGCCCACAGACCGCGCCGGGCCTGCTTCGCCTCCGCCTCCAGCGCATACAACCGCCGTGATCGGGCATAACGGCGGTAGACCCATGCCATCCCACGCCGCACCTGCTCGGCATCGAGATCCCGGCCATCCGCGAATACCGCACCGACCGTGCGGCCGTAGTCGTCCTCGGCCACCACCCGCCCCCGCACGGTTCGATTGAGCGCCAGCGCCGCCAGCGACCGGGTGGCCGCCGTACCGTAGGGCTGATCGTGCTCCGGCGCATCGATCCCCGCCAGTCGCACCCGCACCCGCCGGTTATCATCGGTTTGCACGGTCAGCGTATCGCCGTCGCTAATGCCCACCACCCGGCCACCGAACTCGGCGGCGTGGATCGTCAGCGGCCACAGCAGACCGGCAACGAGCAGGCGATGCCACCACTTTCCGCTCAAGAGATCAGGGCTCGAACCGTGGCAGAAGTTGGATGGTGTCATCCATCCACGCATCGACCGCGCCCAGCAGGGGCGGCAGCAGCTTGCCCTGCCACTCCTGCTGGGTGCTGGCCAGCGCGGCTTGAATCTCCGTCTCGAAACTGTCTCGCGCCAACAATTCGATGCCCTCCTGAATCAGCCAGTCCATCGCCAGACCGGCACCCGCGCCGATCACGACGCCCGCCGCCGCCCCCAGCGGCCCGCCCAGAC
>JBATDL010000238.1:0-1960 GCA_049663445.1 Candidatus Competibacter sp. | reverse complement strand
GTCAGCATCGGGGTTTCGATGTCCAGGAAGCCCTGCCCTTCCAGGAGCCGGCGCAGGGCGCCGATCACCCGGGCGCGCAGCCGCAGCCGTTCCTGCATCACCGGTCGACGCAGGTCGAGGTAGCGATAGCGTAGCCGCACTTCCTCGGAGGTGTCGTCGTCGTCCAACTGGAACGGCAACGGCTCGGCTCGGTTGAGAATTTCCAGGTCGCGAGCCAGCACCTCCACCGCGCCGGTGGCCAGATTGGGGTTTTCGGTGCCCTCGGGGCGGCGGCGCACCCGCCCGATTACCCGCAGCACGAATTCGTTGCGGACCCGCTCGGCACCGGCGAAGGCGTCCGGCACGTCGGGGTCGATCACCACCTGCACCAGACCCTCGCGGTCGCGCAGGTCGATGAAGATGACGCCACCATGATCGCGGCGGCGATGGGCCCAGCCGCAAAGGATGACATCCTGATCGAGCAGGGTTTCGGTAACTTGGCCGCAATAGTGGCTGCGCATGGTGTCTGATTTCCGTCGTGCAAAACAGGGAAGGCGGGATGGCCGCTGGCAAGAGCGGAAATGGTACGGATTCAGGCCGATAGCCGCAACCTTGGTCCTTTCGCCGAAACGAACCGGCCGCCCGCGATCCGGGCGAGGCTCGTTCGCGCGCTTACTTTATTGCTCTTCCCTATCGGCAGGGGTTTTCAAGGCTCCTGGGTCCGGGGAATTTGGATCGGAATCCTCCTTGGAGAGAATTGTGGTCTTCACCCGGTTTCGCCCCTGGTTTTTGGCTTGGTACAGGCAGTGATCCGCCAGCTTGATCAAGCTGTTCGGGTCCGTTCCAGGGCGGGGAACGGTACTGGCGACACCTAAGCTGATCGTTACCCGCGCGCCAGCGTCGCTGGCCTCATGAGGGATGGCCAGGTTCTCGACCGCCGCACGCATGGTTTCCGCCACATGAGCGCCGCCGTCGGGATCGGTTTCGGGCAGCACGGCGATGAACTCCTCGCCACCGTAGCGGGCCACAAGGTCGCCGGGCCGCCGGACCGTTTGTTTGATCGCCTTGGCAACTTGCTTAAGACAATCATCGCCTTCAAGATGGCCGTGGCTGTCGTTGAACGCCTTGAAGCGGTCCACATCCAGCATGATCAGGGTGATGATCGTGCTGTTCCGTGCCGCCCTGGCCCACTCCTCGCTGCAGCGCTCGTTGAAAAAACGCCGGTTGGCCAGTCCGGTCAGCCCGTCCAGATTGGCCAATTGGAGCAGCTCCATATTGAGTTCCTCCAGTCTGATCTGGCTGGCCCGCAGCGCCCGGTACGCCTCGTCGCGCTGCAATTTGTTGATGTAGGCGCTGGAGTGGTAACGCAGGCGGGCCACCAGCTCGACCTGGTCGGGCAATTTGACCAGATAGTCGTTGGCGCCGGCGGCGAAAGCCTGCGCCTTCACCGGGGCATCCTCGGTGCTGGACAGCATGATGACCGGCAGATCCCGGGTGGCGGGATGAGCGCGGAAAAAGCGGCACAGCGTCAAACCATTGATGTCCGGCATGACCAAATCGAGCAAGACGACGGTGGGGCCGACTTTTTCGGCGGTGCCGATAGCGTCGGCCGGATCGGCGCAATAATGAAAATGGATATCGGATTCACTGAGCAGTTGCCGGCGGATGGTTTCGGCCACGAACGCCTGGTCGTCCACCAGCAGAACCATGAGCGGTCGCTCCACGGAAGCCGGCATGAAGTCGTTGGCAGCGTCGGAGGTTGTGGACATGATCATCTCCTGGAAAGCACCGGGGCTCGCGGTGCGCCGATGCGAACAAGCAGCTCCTCGGCCATCTGATGTGGGGTGAGAACCCGTTCGGCCGCGCCCAGCTCTTCGGCTGCTTTGGGCATGCCGTACACCGCGCAGCTTTCCCGGTTTTGGGAAAAGGTGCGCCATCCCGCCCGCCGCAGCGTCAGCAAACCGGCCGCGCCGTCCCGGCC
>JBATDL010000237.1:0-5327 GCA_049663445.1 Candidatus Competibacter sp. | reverse complement strand
CATGACGGCAAACCGGGTAGCGTGTTACCCCACTTGTGAAAATCTCGCTAACAACAATGCCCGCCGTGCCCGCGGCGGGAGCCACAGGGGGCTCTCATGGAACTTGCATGCCTGGACCTGGAAGGGGTCCTGGTTCCGGAAATCTGGATCAATGTCGCCGAGCGCACCGGTATCGAAGCGCTGCGGTTGACCACCCGCGACATTCCCGACTACGACCAGTTGATGCGGCGGCGGCTGGGGTTACTGGACCAGCACGGTTTGAAGCTGTCGGATATCCAGCAGGTGATCGCCAGTATGGGACCGATGGAGGGGGCACGCGAGTTCCTAGACTGGTTACGCGAGCAGTTTCAGGTGGTGATTTTGTCGGATACCTTTTACGAATTCGCCATGCCCCTGATGCGGCAACTGGGCTGGCCAACCCTGTTTTGCCATCGGCTGGAGGTGGTCGACGACCGGGTCGTCAATTATGTGTTGCGGCAGGCCGATGGCAAGCGGCAGGCGGTACAAGCGTTCCACGCGCTCAACTTCCGGGTGATCGCCGCCGGCGATTCCTATAACGACACCGCGATGCTGGCGGAGGCCGATGCCGGTATTCTGTTCCGGCCGCCGCAAAACGTGATCGACGAATTCCCGCAGTTCCCGGTGGCACGGACCTTCGAGGAGCTGCGCGGACAGTTTCGTAAAGCCAGCGCTCGCTCGCTGTAACCGTCCTCACCCACTCGCCGAACGCCGCCATGTGGGGATCGTGCCGCCGCCGGTCGTCGCCTTGCCCGCCAGCGTGTTCAGCAGGATCGATGCCGCACAACGCTGGACTATCCAGGGGCATGCCCGGGTTAAAGGCATCCGATTACCCACAATTCCCAACGGGCGTAACCAAGCACATTGCCCGGAATCTGTATTGAGCCATCAAAATTTAGAGCAACACCCTTCCTCTTTAAACAAAAGGCCAGGCTACGGCTCGAAAAAAGGCTGAAAACACTCGAATTTCATGCCGGGTTTCGGGACGAGTTGTTTGTGGAATCTGGCCTGCACTTTCACGCCCTCACCAATTTTTTCGAGTAATCGTTTCTGGAGAAAATTATACACAAGCCCTCGATTCAATTTGATGTCTTCCTCTAATACAAGATTAATTACAATTTGATTAAACGTCACTTGTTCCACCTGAAATTGCTTGATACCCACGCCAGCGCTAACCAGATCATCAATAAAATACTCAAAAAGGTAGGAATGCACCCTGCGTCCGTTGGGCAGATGAAAGTACTGATGAAGCACACGGCCTGTGACTGAGGAAATCATCGGCAATGTTCGTCCACACGAGCAGCTTCCCTGTCTGAGTACAACCTCATCGCCAAGTCGGTAGCGGATCAGTGGCATAAGAGTATTGTTCAAGTCGGTCAGCAGTACTTCACCTCGGTTCGGATTGCTGTCTGCCTGAGGCACGATTTCCAACAGCACGTTTTCTGCGATGACGTGGTAACTCCCCGCTGGACACTGATGAGCGATGATATCCACCTCGCTGCATCCAAATTCGTCGACGACAGGGCAGCCCAGAGTCCTTGCCAGACGATCTCTCTGGTGTTGATTGCTCGCATCGCTTGTCAATACTACGGCTTTGAGACTTAAGTTAGCATCACCTCTTAATTCGGAAAATTTTTCTCCGAACTGAAAAACCATGGATGCATACCCATATAAATAATCTGGTTTCGTTAGGAGAATCCTCAGAGCGGTACTTGCGATCCGCATCGGCTCAAGATCACTGACAGATACGCGGGTACGATTCAGAATTATATCCTTGAGCGAGGCTTTTAATTTATCGAAATGACTTAAGGGTCTCCCCCAAATACGGCACTCCCGATCACCGACTCTCACCCCGAACCAGCCAAGGCAGCGCGCGCGTGCTGCGAGGGAGCAGGCATTGGCAAAGGAGTCAGCATATACCAACAGAGGGTGCCCGGAGGTACCGGCTGTTCGGCGTATCACATGCCTGTCGAGCACTTTCAGACGCTTCGCTGTTTCTCTTGCCAAGCGTCTGACATCTTGCTTCTCCAAGATGGGAATCCTCGCAAGAAGATCAGCCGGATCTATATCAACTCCTTGTGAAAATAAATCCACAGGTATACGGTCTTTGTAGAAGGAGATGTTTTCGCGACAATGCTTCAATAGTTTGTGTAGTTTTTCTCGTTGGAGCACCTTTAATTGATTCGGTTCAATCCATTGTGTACGCTCCAAAAGCGCGACTTGTCGGGCTACAGGTTCTTGCCGTAAGGTATAGATTACAGGCAGTATAATATTGCGCCAGACCGCGCGCTTTAATCCGCCGTAAAACGAGATTCCATTCATCATAAGGCTCTCAATCGTGCGACGACTTTAAGGCATAATCTATTGCATTTTGAGCTGTCGCAAGCATCTTTGGCCAGTCTTGCTCAAGTCGGTCTCGTAGTTCTTGTATTTCAGTTTTCATCTGTTGTTGCCGAGCAGGAAATAGTTTGAATGCATTGCTAATCTCACTGATGGAGTTGTCGACATAGACTACCCCGCTATCGAAATATGCTTTTATAGTCTTGGAGTTTGATAGTATTATCGGTTTTCCGAGAACTACGGATTCATAAGTCCCACAGTTGAGAAGATCTTGTTCAGAAGTCAAAACGATAATGAGATCAGCTCTGGCTAGTAAAGCAACATACATTCCATCAGACAAAAATCCTGTAAAGCTTATATTTTTATCATTGATAGACGGTATAATGCCGGCGCGCTTGTAGTTGCCAGTGATATAGAGGTGAAACAAATCGGAAACTTGCCGTGCCGCATCAAGCACCTCGGTCAAGGGTTCGTCGTCATCGTAGCTCGCGATAAAAACGGCAACGAATGGCGCAATGCCATTGTACTGCCACAACTCTTCGGTTTCCAGTCGAGGTAAGCGATCAGGCAATATAACTCCCGTGCCTCCCCAGCTCTCAACTAATTGCCGCAGATTTTCGTTCGTAACGAAGGTTATATTGGCTTTGCGGATTGACCATTTGCTCAGCACATGAAAAAGACGCATCTTTATGCGGGTCGAATTCAGAGAATCCAGCTTGAAATTTGAGTGGCGATCAACAACTAAAACATATCCAATCAGAGGCCTGAGCACACAACACAGCACGGCCAAGGCAAGCGACGGATTCTGTGCGATAATCACGGCTGGGCGTCGCGTGATAAGCAGAAGTGAGGTGCGGAAACTTAGCACGACTACACGTATCAGATAGGGCAAGTCACTTTCCATGCATACATAATCGGCACCAAATTCCGGTGCAAGATTTCTCGATCGACGGTGATCGGTCCAAGTGAGGAACAAGCGGTTAGACATTAGAGTTGTCCATCAATAAAGACGTCTTAACTTATTGAACGACAAATGAGTTTTTGAGGTTCCAGAGGCCAGTAGCCACAAAGATAAAGATAAAGTCATCCGCTCAATGCTTCAGGTGGTTTCTCAGACGAATGGTCAATATCCGAAAGGTTTTCATACCGCCGATCGCATGTTCCACCCGTATATTAATACTAAAGTGGGTAGTGCGCTAAAAGTGGATACCGGTGCAACAAAATCCCGTGCAATCAGCTAGCTGTGATTGTTCATATAGAGGTCCCAATCTAGAGCTGGACATGTCTTACAAGTAACCTACTGTTTTAATGACTAAATCCTTTCGAGCAGCCCTAGCGATGTACGAATCAGCATTGGGAAGACTATAGCCACGTTAAGAACACTACCCTTATTTACCCGTCCGAAATTCAGGGGCCATTATAGCTCATTTGTGTACGCGAAAATTGTGACATTTATTGAGCGGCTGCAACGCCAGAATGCAAAAAAAGCCGCTGAATCAGCGGCCTTATGGTGAAGTGCGGGACAGCCTGAAACGGCGTGAAGTCCTATTCGATGTTGCACCTGAATATATATTGGATATGTAACCAATTGCACAATCAATATTTTAATTTTTTGTGTGCCGGATTGTGTACGCGTATGGGTACTCTATTTTCGAGAGTACTCGGCCGGGTTCCCGAACTTCCACAGATTTCCCGCGCCTGTTTCACCATCGCTGCCATCTCGGGGTCGCCGGGGCTGTCTTTCTCGCCCAGTAGGAACTCCTGAGCGATGTGCGCCATCTGGTCTTGGGTCATCCGCTCAAACGGATGCCTCCCTTCAGCCGGTTTCTATCGTTCGAGTTTGACGATACGGGATTCCAGTCTCATGACGCGGTCTCCCGTCCCAATAGTTCCCCGTACAGTTCCCGGCATTCAGGGTGCTCTCGCAAGTCTTCCTCAAGCTCTTTCGGCGTCAGTCGCTTCAAAGCGGCGATCAGGAACGCTTCCAACTGTTCGTCGCTCATCCCGCTGAATTCCTGCTCGGCAGTCAGGGACCGGCGGCTTTCCAAGCGGACGATGCGGGATTCAAGCAGCATTCCGTACCTGCGCGAGCACGTTGTTATCCGGCGTGGTTCACAGTTCGTGCAGTTGCCGGGCGAGTTCTTCCGCCGGCAGCTCCCGCAGCCGTGCGGCCAGGTCCAATAAACCGGAACCGTCGCCACACTCCCGATAAATCACTGTCCATGGTGTGGTTGTTAGCCAGCGCATCAGCCGGACCGCGAACAGGTCGGAATTGTCGCGGGGACCGTGGCGGTCTTCCAGCTTCGCGATGCGGGTTTCGAAGTTCATGGCTGTTTGCCCTCCAGAGCTTCGATTCGCCGGGTGAGTTCGTCCAGTTCCACCAGCTTCGCCAAGTTCCCCAAGCTTTGCAGGATGCTGGCGGCCTGATTGACCGGCAGTTGCCCAGACGCCAGCGCCGCTAGCACCGCCCGCCCTTGATCGGCCACACCGCCAGCGGCCGGTAGGTTCAGCGGGGTAGCTGCGTCCATCGGGCGCAACGCCGGCACGGTGCGTTCCAGGATCAGCTTGATGGCGCCGGTATCGCCGGCCTTGGCTTGCGTGACCAAAGCTTCCAGCACTTCGGGCAGTTCCTTAGCCAGCGCCGCGCGCAGTTTGTCGATCTTGCCGGCGCCCGGCTTGCGCCCGCTGGGGTTGCCGGATTGCCCTTGTGTCCAAGGCATTGCTAAACCTCTGCTCTTGCAATCGGCATGATGTCCATCGGGTCAGCGGATAGCATCCCTATGTCCATCCATGTTGACATGATTTTGATGGTCATATCCTAACATTAAAATCTTAACATAATGGAAATTCAACCACTATGCACTGAAAGTGCATAGAATGCTTTAGAGACTGAAAGTCTCGGTTTCAGCTAAAGCTGACTGAAAGGTGCAAGCTGATAGCTTGTGTTTGATGACTGAAAGTCACTCGAT
>JBATDL010000236.1:0-4705 GCA_049663445.1 Candidatus Competibacter sp. | reverse complement strand
CTGGGAAGGCGTACACATCCACCATTTCACCCCCTGATCGCAGTCTGAATGGTTATCACACGGAAAAACCGTCAGGCTCCGGGGTTGACCGCAATCGCGCTGCTGGCGTTGCTCGCCTTGCTGGAATCGCAGCCGGCACTGGCTAAAAAACTCTATAAATATCAGGATGCCAGTGGCGCCTGGGTATTCACCGACCGGCCACCTGCCACCGGTGTACCGGTCGAGGTCAGTCAGTTGGCGGTTCGCGATCTGCCGGCCAGGATCAGCATCCGCAACCGCAGCACCCCGGAAGCACCGGTACTGGCGGTGGTCAACGACTATTACGGCCCGGTGGAGGTGGAAATCAGCGCCAAAACGCTGAAGAACATGCGTGCCGAACCACCGCTACCGGTGCGCATGATCGTCCCGGCCCGCACGGAACTCACGGCGGTCGCGCTCAAGCCAGTCGGCGCGCGTTGGAGCTACGGCTACCAAGTACGGGCGGTGATGGGCGACCCCGCCGCCACGCACCAACCCGAGCAACCCTACGCGCCACCGTTCGCGCCAGGGCAACGGTTCCGCGTCAGCCAGGCGTTCGACGGTGGTTTCAGCCACCAGCACCCGCAAAGCCGTTACGCGGTGGATATCGGCCTGCCGCTGGGCACACCGGTACGCGCCGCGCGGGCCGGGATCATCATGGAAGTGGCGGGTGATTTCTTCGATGGTGGCACCGACCCGAAATATCAGACCCGGGCCAACGCCGTGCGCGTCCTGCACGATGATGGCACCATGGCCATATATGCTCACTTGCATCCCGACTCGATCCAGGTGGCACCGGGGCAGCGGGTGAAACGCGGCACTTGGTTAGCCAACTCCGGCAACACCGGCTTTTCCACCGGCCCGCATCTGCACTTCGCGGTTCAGCGCAATGCGGGGATGGAACTGGTCTCGATCCCATTCGAATTCGCCGGCACCAACGGACAAGGAATCACTCCGGTCGCCGGCATGTCACTGACAGCGTACTGAGCCGCATGTCCTCCCTTTCCCGTCTTTTCGCCATGGTCTCGGAGTGTTTCAAAACGGGCGCGCGTCGCCCACGCCATGGCTTCTTCCCGGTCTCCATCCACGCTACCCCTCACGTCGGGCACGACCCCACCTGACTGCATTTTCGGTTATCGGCCGGCGACCGGAACCCAGGTCCAGTCGGCCGCTTTTGTTTGTTCAAGTCTCACTTAAGGAGGAATCTCATGTCCTTTCGCTGGCTAATCCTTTTGGTTCTTGGATTGCTGATGCAAAGCCTGCACGCCCAGCCGGCCACCACACCGCCGGAAACCGCCCCCGCAACGCAGGCGCAGCCCGCCGCCGCTCCATCGCGGGAAGAGCAGTTACAGACACTGCTTGACACCATCCAGGAAGTTGAGAATGAACAGGCCAATCTAAACCGACAATTGAAACGCACCCCAGCTCCCGCCGAAGCGCAGCAATTGAACGAGCAGGCGGCGCAGATCACCAGCCGATTGAAGGAGCTGCAAGCTTCGTTCGAGGAAATCGCCACCGGCGGCTCCAGTAGCGCCGAACTCCAACAAAAAACCGAGACCACCTTCGACTGGCAACAGGAAATCGAGGACGTGGTTCGGCCTCTGCTCGACGAACTGAAGCGACTGACCGAACGGCCGCGAATGATCGAACGCCTGCGCAGCGAGCGGACCTTGTACGAAAATCGACTGCAAACCACCGACGAGGCCATCGCCCATATCGAGAAAACCCTGACGATGGTGAAGGAATCTCCCGTAAAAAAGGCGTTGCAGACGACGCTGGAGCGGTGGCGAGATCATCGTGAGGAAACCGAAAGCCGCATGCAGCGCATCAATGCCCAACTCGAACGACTAACGACGCCAAGCAAACAAAGCAACCAGAGATTTACGCTCACGCTTCAGGAATTCGCCAGCGGCCGAGGCCTCAATCTGGCGCTAGCGATCGGCGGTTTCGTACTGACCTACCTGGTATTGAGCGGATTCGGCCGACTGGTCGGCCGACTCACTGGCCGGGGTCGCCAACGGAAAACACGCCGGCTGGCGCGGGTAACCGCGCTATCCTTCAAGGCACTCACCTTGATGCTGGCTTTTTTCGTATCCATTCTCATCCTATACACTCAAGGCGATTGGCTGCTGCTTGGCCTGCTGATTCTGCTGGCGGTCGGCATTCTATGGGGCCTGCGGCAATCGCTGCCGCGCTACATGGCGGAAATCCGCATCCTGCTCGGCATGGGCAGCGTCCGGGAAGGCGAACGGATCGTGTATGCCGGCGTGCCTTGGCGGATCACCTCGCTGAATGTCTATTCGACCCTGCATAACCCACTGCTGCGCGGCGGCACCCTGCGTTTGCCGCTCGACCGGCTGGTCGATTTGCAGTCGCGTCTTCATGCGCCGGAGGAATCCTGGTTTCCCAGCCGGGAGAACGACATCGTCATTCTGGATGGCGACATCTACGGCAAGGTGCTGGTACAGACCCCCGAGGTGGTGCAGCTACAGGTCATCGGAGCGGTCAAGACCTTTACGGTCGCCGATTATCTCGGCAAGAACCCGCGCAATCTGTCGCTGGAAGGCTTTGCGGTACCCGTCGTCTTCGGGCTGGACTACCGTCATCAGGGCGAAATCCTGAGCGAAATCGTGCCCCGGTTGCGCGCGTATCTCGAAGAACACCTGGAACAGCAGCCGTTCCGTCCTCACCTCAAGGATTTGCTGGTGGAATTCAACGAGGCGGCGGCGTCCTCGCTCAATCTGCTCATCGTGGCGGTATTCATAGGCAGCGGAGCCGAACACTACTGGCCCATTCGCCGCTTTTTGCAACGCACCACCGTCAGTGCCTGCAACCAATACGGTTGGACCATTCCGTTCGACCAATTGACCGTGCATCTGCCGCCGGCACAGACCTGACGCACCGTTGCGCACATCGTCCGCCGCCGACGAGCGCCCTCACCCCGGTAGCGGTCGCGGCGGCGACTCGCTGCTCGGGTCCTCGTGAATCAGCACGTCGGCATTGGGAAACACCGCCAGCAGGCTCGCTTCCACCTCGTCGGCCACCCGATGCGCTTCCACCAGGGTCAGATGGTCGTCCATCATCAGGTGCAACTGGATAAAGTAGGTCTGTCCGGAGCGGCGGGTGCGTACCTCATGCATGCCGCGCACCTGCGGGTGCGCGCGGATGATCTCCTTGATTCGGGCATGCACATCGGGGGGCAGTTCGTGATCCATCAACAACTGAATGGATTCGTAGCCAATGTGTCCGGCACTGTAAAGAATGTACAGCGCGATGCCGATCGCGAATACCGGATCCATGCTCGGCCAACCCAACATCGCCAGTCCCAGCGCCACGATGGTGGCGGCGTTGGTTAGCAGATCGGTGGCGTAGTGCAGCGCATCGGCGCGGATCGCCGTGGACTGAGTGTGACGGATCACGTAGCGCTGGAACAGCAACAGCGCTACGGTGGCGACAATGGCGAATAACAGCACGCCAACGCCGATCAGGGCGTCCTTGATCGGCTGTGGGTGTAGCAGGCGGTCCACCGCGTTCAGGATCAGAAACACCGCCGAACCCGCGATGAAGGCCGCCTGCACCAGCCCCGCCAACGGTTCCGCTTTGCCGTGACCGAACCGGTGCTCGCGATCGGGGGGTTGCAGGGAGTAATGTACCGCCAGCAGGTTGATGATCGACGCCGCCACATCCATCATCGAATCCATCAGCGACGCCAGTACGCTGACCGAGCCGGTCAACAACGCCGCCGCCAGCTTGCCGACGATCAACATCGTGGCGGTAAACACCGAAGCGTAAGTCGCCCGCCGCATCAAGCGGGCGGCTTGGGCCGGATCAGCGGTCAATGGCGTTTCATCGTGCATAAGCCTTCATTCCCGGTCATTCGAAAACGATCTATTCTAACGAGCTTCCGGCCGATGCGCGGCGCGAACTCTTGGGGTCATTGGTAACCTTAGTCGTATAAGGTGTACTCACCCACCCCGGAACCTTCGCGATCGCGCATCTCATGAGGCCGCCAACATCTTGAATCACCACGTCATAACGTTTGGTTACCTCGCGCTATCGCAGTCCATTGTGGTGGCGTCCCTCATGCTTCGAACCGTTTCCAGCCGGAAGGAATCCCGCCACATGCTCGAAACTCTGCGCCGTATCGTTCAGGAAGTCAGCGCCGCGCCGGATTTGCCCAGTGCGCTGGCGATCACGGTCAACCAGATTCGGGATGCGATGCACGTCGCCGCCTGTACCCTCTATCTGGCCGACGAAGACAACCGCGAATACGTTCTGATGGCCACCGCCGGCCTGAATCCGCAGGCCGTTGGTCGCGTGCGGTTAAACCGCCAGCAAGGCTTGATCGGATTGGTGGCCGAACGTCAGGAACCGCTGAATCTGGAGGACGCGGCCCGCCATCCCCGGTTCCATCAGGTCCAGGACGTGGACGAAGAAACCTATCATTCGTTCCTCGGCGTGCCGCTCATTCAATATCGTCGAGTACTGGGCGTGCTGACCATCCAGCATACCGCCACCCGCCAGTTCCAACCCGCCGAAGTAGATTTTCTGGTCACCATCGCCGCCCAACTGGCCAGCACCCTCAATCACGCCATTCTCAGCGGCGCCACCCAGGAACTGCTCAATCCGCTGGCGACCGGCACCCGCGCCCTGCAAGGCATCGCCGGCGCGCCGGGCGTGGCGATGG
>JBATDL010000235.1:0-9657 GCA_049663445.1 Candidatus Competibacter sp. | reverse complement strand
GAACAAAAACGGGCCGCCGCCCGCCTGGGCGGCGGACAGCGCCGCATCGATGCACAGCACAAACGGGGCAAGCTCAGCGCGCGCGAGCGCATCGAGGTCCTGCTCGATCCGGGCAGCTTCGAAGAATGGGATATGTTCGTCGAGCATCGCTGCAACGACTTCGGCATGGGCGAAACCACGATTCCGGGCGATGGCGTGGTCACCGGCTACGGCACCATCAACGGTCGGATCGTGTTTGTGTTCAGTCAGGATTTCACCGTATTCGGCGGCTCGCTGTCCGAGCCCCACGCCGAAAAAATCTGCAAGATCATGGACCACGCCATTAAGGTCGGTGCGCCAGTGATCGGTCTGAACGACTCCGGCGGCGCCCGTATCCAGGAAGGCGTAGACTCACTGGCGGGTTACGCCAACGTGTTTCAACGCAACGTCATGGCCTCGGGCGTGATTCCGCAGATTTCCATGATTATGGGTCCCTGCGCTGGTGGCGCGGTATATTCGCCGGCCATGACTGATTTTATCTTCATGGTCAAGGACACCTCCTACATGTTCGTGACGGGTCCAGAGGTCGTCAAGACCGTCACCCACGAGGAAGTCACCGCCGAGGAACTGGGCGGCGCCATGTCGCATTCGGTCAAGTCGGGTGTATGCGACCGGGCCTTTGAGAATGACATTCACGCGCTGTTGATGTTGCGTCGCTTCATTAACTACCTGCCGGCCAATAACCGGGAGAAACCGCCCTTCCGACCCACACCGGATCCGGCGAACCGGCTGGACTACTCGCTGGATACGCTGATTCCCGACAGCGCCAACAAGCCCTACGACATGAAGGAGCTGATCCTGAAGGTCGTGGACGACGTGGATTTCTTCGAAATCCAGCCGGATAACGCCAAGAACATCATCGTCGGCCTGGCACGGATGGATGGATGGCCGGTGGGTATCGTCGCCAACCAGCCGATGGTTCTGGCCGGTTGCCTGGACATCAAGTCCTCGATCAAGGCCGCCCGCTTCGTGCGCTTCTGCGACGCTTTCAATATTCCAATTATCACCTTCGTCGATGTGCCCGGCTTCATGCCCGGCACGTCTCAGGAATACGGCGGCATTATCAAGCACGGCGCCAAGCTGCTCTACGCCTACGCCGAATGCACCGTGCCCAAAGTCACTGTCATCACCCGCAAGGCCTACGGCGGCGCTTATGACGTGATGAGCTCCAAGCATTTGCGCGGCGATGTCAACTTCGCTTGGCCGACCGCCGAAATCGCGGTCATGGGTCCCAAAGGCGCGGTCGAGATCATTTTCCGTCAAGACATCGGCGATGTGACCAAGATCGAGGCCCGCACCGAGGAATACCGCAAGAAATTCGCCAATCCGTTCATCGCCGGCCATCGCGGCTTCATCGACGACGTGATCATGCCGCACGGCACCCGCAAACGCATCTGCCGCTCGCTGGCGATGCTGCGGGACAAGGAACTCGAAAATCCGTGGCGCAAGCACGGCAACATTCCGCTGTAAGGGAGAAGCGAGACATGTTTAAGAAAATTTTAATCGCCAACCGTGGCGAAATCGCCTGCCGGGTCATCAAAACCGCCCGCAAGATGGGCATCAAAACTGTGGCCGTTTATTCCGAAGCGGATCGGGATGCACTGCATGTCGAAATGGCCGACGAAGCCGTCTTGATCGGCCCACCGCCCACCGCTCAAAGCTATCTGGTCATGGAGCGCATTCTCCAGGCTTGCAAGGACACCGGCGCGGACGCCGTCCATCCGGGTTACGGCTTTCTGTCCGAACGGTCGGCCTTCTGCGGTGCGCTGGAAAAGGAAGGGATTGCGTTCATCGGCCCGAAAGTGCGCGCCATCGAGGCTATGGGCGACAAGATCACCTCCAAGATATTGGCCAAGGAGGCCGGGGTCAATACCGTGCCCGGCCACACCGATGTGATCAAAAATACTGAGCATGCCTTGGAGATCGCGCGGAGCATCGGCTATCCGGTGATGATGAAGGCGAGTGCCGGCGGCGGCGGCAAGGGGATGCGCATCGCCTGGAACGATGCCGATTGCGCCGACGGCTTTGAACGCACCACGAACGAAGCTCGCTCTTCCTTCGGTGACGATCGGATATTTATCGAGAAATATATCGAAGAGCCGCGTCACATTGAAATTCAGGTGCTGGGCGACAGCTTCGGCAACATTGTCTATCTGGGCGAGCGTGAATGTTCGCTGCAACGTCGCCATCAGAAGGTGATCGAGGAAGCGCCTTCCCCGTTCCTGGACGAGAAAACCCGCCGGGCCATGGGCGAGCAGGCGGTCGCGTTGTCCCGGGCAGTGGATTACGAGTCGGCAGGTACGGTCGAGTTCATCGTCGATTCCAAGCGCAACTTCTACTTCCTGGAGATGAACACCCGCTTGCAGGTCGAGCATCCGGTTACCGAGTACATCACCGGGCTGGATCTGGTCGAGCAGATGATCCGGGTCGCCGCCGGCGAAAGACTGGGCTTCACTCAAGACGAGGTTAAGCTGAAGGGCTGGGCGATTGAAGCCCGCGTCTATGCCGAAGACCCGTTCCGCAACTTCCTGCCCTCGATTGGTCGGCTGGTCAAATACATGCCGCCCAAAGAAACCGATGTGGTGCGCGTCGATACTGGCATCTACGAAGGTAGCGAAGTGTCGATGTACTACGATCCGATGATCGCCAAGCTGATCACTTACGGATCGACCCGCGACCGTGCCATCGCCCATATGCGCGACGCCCTCAATGAGTTCTTCATTCGTGGGGTGGCGCACAACATCAGTTTCCTGGCGGCGCTGATGGTGCATACCCGGTTCATGACCGGACGAATCAGCACCAACATGATCGCCGAGGAATATCCAAACGGCTTCCATGCCGCCGACGTACCGCATGACGACCCGGCCTTGTTGATTTCGGTCGCGGCCTTCCTGCATCGCCGCTACCTGGATCGTGCCGCCGAGATTAGCGGCCAACTGCTCGGCCATGAACGCGTGGTCAAAGGCGACTGGGTCGTACTGATGGGTGGCGAACAGTACCCGGTTCACATCGACCCTGCCGAGGGTGGCTACGATGTGGTGTACATGGGCGAAGACTATCAGGTGCGCAGTGAGTGGCAGTTTGGTTATCCGCTGTTCAAAGGCACATTGAACGGTACCGAGATCTGCATTCAGGTCGAGCGCCGCGACATGATCTACCGGCTGTTCCACTGGGGCTCACAGGCCGATGTGATGGTGCTGTCGCCGATGGTGGCGGAATTGCAGGCGCTGATGCCGATCAAGGAAGCACCAGATATGTCAAAGTATCTGATGTCGCCAATGCCGGGCCTGCTAACCAAGCTCAGCGTCCAGGTTGGCCAAGAGGTCAAGGCGGGCGAGGAACTGGCGGTCATCGAGGCGATGAAGATGGAGAACGTGCTGCGTGCCGACCACGACGCCAAGGTGGCCAAGGTTCTGGCGGCGCCGGGCGACAGCCTGGCCGTCGATCAGGCGATCATCGAGTTTGAATGATCGTCCTGCGGTGGGTTCGATCAGAGCCGGCCGCGCACCTCGGCGCCATTGAAAAAACCGGCTGCACGGTCGACGTGCAGCCGGTTTTCGGTTTCCGCGACACCACGCACGCTCAAGGCCCCTGCAGCGAGCGCCAAAACCGCTTCGTCCAGGAACCATGCGACAATTCGGGCCGGATGCCTTGGGCCAAAAAATGGCTGGTATAGCTTTTATCGGTTTCCATGATGTGCTTGGTCAGCCAAGTTTTCATAAAATGCGCCAGTTCGAAGCTGATTGAGTTTTTCCCCGTATCCAACTTCGCACGCAGTTCGGACAATTGCCCAATCAACTGTTCGTGCTCCTCCTTGTGCCGTTCATAATCCGGATAATGCAGAATGCGCATCAGACTTTCTTCAACGGCGAAATGCACTCGGGTGTACTCGCCCAATTGATCGATGATGTCGCTAGTGACCTGCGCGGCGTGCCGTTGCTGGATCGCTTCGTGCATTTGATTCAACAAATCCACCAGCACCTTGTGCTGGGCATCGATTTCCTCGATACCCACGCTGAGTTCGTTGGACCACTCGATAAATGTGCTCATAGGTTCCAGCGCCTCTGCCATGCGCCATAAAACATAAAAACGGCCACCGCTATCGCGGCGGCCGTTTGAGGGTTTACCAATCGCCCGGTCAGGCGATGGGATTACTTGATCAAACGCATCTTGACATAGGAACCCGGCGCATCCTCGATCACCGGCAACTTGCCAGTACCGGGCACACGGGCCGGAATCTTCTCACCCGAATTCTTGCCTAGCCACTTGCACCAATCCGGCCACCAGGAGCCTTCGGTCTGCTTAGCTTCCTTAAGCCACTCGTCCGCAGCGGTCGGGTGCTTGGGATTGGTCCAGTAGAAATACTTATTGGAGACGGGTGGATTAATCGGACCGGCGATATGCCCGGAGCCACTCAATACAAACTTCACCGGACCGCTGAACAGCAGGCTGCCGGCGTAATTGGACATCCAGGGCGCGATGTGATCCTCGATTGCCGACAGGAAATAGGTCGGAACCTTGACCTTGCTCAGATCGATGGGCGTGCCCAACAAGGTAATGCCGCCTGGATCCTTGAGCCGGTTGTGCTGGTACATGTTGCGCAGATAGAAGCTGTGCATCCGCGCCGGCATACGGGTGGAATCCGAGTTCCAGTACAACAGGTCGAACGGGAACGGGTCCTTACCGAGCAGGTAATTATTGATGAAGAACGACCAGATCAGATCGTTGGCGCGCAACATGCTGAAGGTGCTTGCCATCTCGCTACCGTCGAGAAAGCCACGCTGCTCCATCCGCTTCTCCAGCGAGGAGATCTGCTCTTCCTCGATGAACACCTCCAGCTCGCCCGGCTGGGAGAAATCCAGCATGGTGGTCAAGTGGGTACCGGAACTGATGCGCGGATCGCCCTGCGCCGCCAGATAGGCGTTGGTGACTGCCAGCAGGGTGCCACCCAGGCAGTAACCCAGCGCATTGACCTCATGCTCGCCGGTCGCCTGTTCGATGGCGTCCAGCGCCGCCAGCGGCCCGTCCTTGAGATAGTCGTCGAAGGCCTTGTCGGCCATCTTCTCGTCCGGATTGATCCAGGACATCAGGAACACCGTGAACCCCTGATCCACCGCCCACTTGATCAGGGAATTCTTCGGCCGCAGATCCATAATGTAGAACTTGTTGATCCACGGCGGGAAAATCAGCAGCGGCTTCTTGAACACATCCGGCGTGCTGGGATCGTACTGCAACAACTGGATCATCTCGTTCTGATAGACGACCTTGCCGGGCGTGGTGGCAACGTTCTTGCCCAACTCGAACGCATCGAGGTCGGTCATGCGGATGCTGAGCTTGCCCTTGCCGCGCTCGAGATCCCCGAGCATGTTCTTCAGACCGTTGATCAGGTTCTCGCCGCCGGATTCGATGGTGGCGCGCACCACTTCCGGATTGGTCATCGCGAAGTTGCTGGGCGCCATGGCATCGATAAACTGGCGGGTGTAGAACATCAGCTTCTTCTTGGTCTTGTCGTCGAAGCCTTCGACGTCGGCGACCATGTCCTGAATCCAGCCGGCAGTCAGGAGATAGGATTGCTTGATGTAGGAGAACAGAACGTTATCCTGCCAGTCGTCGTGCTTGAAGCGCTTGTCGCCCTTCTGCTCGCGCACCACCGGATCCGCCGGCTGGCCGAACATCGCCGGCAGGGTCTTCTGCCACAATTCCAGATAGTTCTGCCAGAGCGCCGACTGGGCCTGCGCCAGCTTGGCCGGATCGGCCATGATCTTCTGGGTCATCTCCATGAAGGTCTTGCCGAGAGCCATCTTGTCCTGCATGTCAAGCGCGCCATCATTCTTCTGGCGGTTCATGAATTCCTTGACGATCACCTGACTCTTCTCGGCCACATGCGAGAAGAGCTGGGTCATCTGCGCCAGATCGGGCATCTTGAGTTCCGGCACCTTGAGTTCGGGGGATTTCTTCTCAGCCATGCGTGATTCCTCTCGTCGTTATGGTGGTTCGCTGGACAATATATACCTATTCATTTTAGCCACGCTCATTATCCAGCGTCATCTGCAGCCTAAAAAAATAACGAGCGGGCGGGCCATGGCGGAAATCTCCCATGGCCTGCCCGCTCGCGTGAAGGCACCAGCAGCTAGCCCCTATTTAGTAACAGAGGCGGACACCACGCCCTTCAGTTCCTGCAAGCTCTCGGTAACGCGCTTGTTGATGATGGCGAACGCCTCGGTGTTGGACTTGCTGACCATCTCGGCCAGTTCGCGCATATTGGCCAGCGCCTGCTCGAACGCCTTGCGGGCCAGTTCGGCCTGCTTGGTGGTCATTTCCTGAGGATTGCTGCCCGCGCCGGCCAATTGCTGGGCGACGGAAGACACTTCGCTCATGGCCTGGCTAAGAATTTCGGCCTGGCGCTGCGCCACCGCCTGCATGCCCTGCACCGCAGCCTGATTGGCGGCGGTCAGCGCTTCGATGTTCTTGCGCTGGGCTTCCATCATGCCACTCATATCGAAGCCGGGGATCTTGATGTCACCCAGCATCTTGCTCACGTCAAATTTGCTCATGTCAAATTTGCTGAAATCCATGCTGGCGAAGGGATTGAAGGGATTGTTGGTCGACATTATGTTCTCTCCTCGATGGGGGGTTGGCAATTTGTGCACTGCAACATCAGTAGGCTTATTCTGCAATGCACAATCCTGGAAGTCAAACAATTTTTTGCAATGCAGCAATCGGTCCCGAATCGGTCATTCTCGCCGCCCCAAGCTCTTGGCAGCGATCTCGTAGACATCCGGCGACAGCCCCGGTATCGCCAGGATCCGCTCCAACTGATCCCGCATCCCCTGCTGGCGATCCGGATCGAATTTGCGCCAGCGGGTGAACGCGGCGATCAGCCGCGCGGCGATCTGGGGGTTGAAGGTGTTTAAAGCCAGAACCTGATCAGCCAGGAAAGTATAGCCACTGCCGTCGGAAGCGTGAAAGTGTACGGGGTTGGCTTGGCAGAACGCGCCGATCAAGGCCCGGACCTTATTGGGGTTTCTGAGGTTGAATGCCTCATGCGCCATTAATGCCTTGACTACATCCAAAGTGCCGGGTAACCAGGAAGTTGCCTGCAACGCCAGCCATTTATCCACCACCAGCGCCTCACGCCGCCAACGGTCGTAAAAAACCGCCAAGGCGATGGCTCGCTCCGGGCCATCGTGGTTGGCGAGCGAGGTCAAGGCGCCGAGCTGGTCGGTCATGTTGTCGGCCGCATGGAACTGCTTGAGGCAGAGGTCGATCAGACCAGCCTCTTCAAGCCGCATCAGGTATTCCAGGCAGACGTTCTTAAGCGCCCGCCGGCCGATGGCGGCGGCATCGGCGCGGTAGCCGTCCCGCTCGCCGATCTGCAATCTCTCGTAAGTCGTCAGCAGGACTTCACGCAAGCGTTGCGCCAGCGTCCGCTGAACGAAGATTCGGGCAGCATGGATACCGTCTACATCCACCTCCTCCATCTGTTCGGCCAGATAGGTTTCGCCGGGCAGAGTCAACACCTGGGCCAACAGCGCCGGATCGGCTCCGGACTCCAGCGCTTGCCCGAAGGCGGCACCGAACGATTCGGGCAGCATCCAGGTCCGCCCCTGACGGCGATCCTCGATCAGGGCCAGGATGGCGCGCACCGCCAGCGTTTGGCCGGCATCCCAGCGGTTGAAATCATCGCTATCGTGGGCCAGTCGGAACCGCAGGTCGGCGTCGCTCTCGGTGCTGTTCAGCTTGATTGGGGCGGAAAACCCGCGCAGCAGCGAGGGGATGGGCCGCGCCGGGACGTTGACGAAATGGAAGGTATGCTCCGATTCGCGCAATTCCAGCACCCGGGTCGTTCCCCGCGACTCCCGCTCCCCCTCCAGTTGCAGCGGCAGATCGTGGCCCGAGGCATCCAACAGACCCAGCGCCAGCGGAATGTGAAACGGTTCCTTGCCGGACTGATCCGGGGTCGGCGGGCAGGACTGGCGCACGGTTAGCATGTAGGTGCGAGTTGCCGCATCGTAACCGTCGCTAACGGTCAACTCCGGGGTGCCAGCCTGATGGTACCAGCGCTGGAACTGGCTGAGATCGGCGTTGTTGGCGTCGGCCATCGCCGCTACGAAATCGTCACAGGTCACCGCCTGGCCGTCGTGACGCTGGAAATAAAGATCCATGCCGCGCCGGAAGCCGTCCCGGCCGAGCAGGGTCTCGATCATCCGGATCACCTCGGCACCCTTGTTGTAGATGGTGACGGTGTAGAAGTTGTTGATCTCGATGTAGGAATCCGGCCGAACCGAATGCGCCATCGGTCCGGCGTCCTGCGGAAACTGGCTGGTGCGCAGCATCCGCACATCCTCGATGCGCTTGACCCCGCGCGAGCCAAGATCGGAGGAAAATTCCTGATCGCGAAACACGGTTAGCCCTTCCTTGAGGCTGAGTTGAAACCAGTCGCGGCAAGTCACCCGGTTGCCAGTCCAGTTGTGGAAATACTCGTGGCCGATGACACCGAGGATGCCCTGATAGTCGGCGTCGGTGGCGGTTTCCGGCTTGGCCAGCACGTATTTGGTGTTGAAGACGTTAAGACCCTTGTTCTCCATGGCGCCCATGTTGAAATCGCCGACCGCCACGATCTGGTACAGATCCAGATCGTATTCCAGCCCGAAACGCCGCTCGTCCCAAGCCATGGCCTGCTTGAGCGAATACATCGCGTGCCCGCACTGGTCAAGGTTTTCCGGCTCGACGTAAATGCGCAGCGTTACCTTACGCCCGGAGCGGGTGACGAAGGTATCTTCGAGATACCGAAGATGGCCGGCGACCAGAGCGAACAGATAACAGGGCTTGGGAAAGGGATCGTGCCAGGTAGCCCAGTGCCGGCCGTCGTCCAATTTACCCCCGTCCATTGGATTGCCGTTGGACAGTAGCACCGGATAGTGCGCCTTGTCCGCCACCAGGGTGGTGGTAAAAACCGCCATCGCATCCGGTCGATCGAGGAAGTAGGTGATCTTGCGAAAACCCTCCGCTTCGCACTGGGTGCAGAAATTACCGCTGGATTGATACAAACCCTCCAGCGAAGCGTTGTCCTGAGGCCGGATGCGGGTTACCACCGCCAGTTCGAACGACGCCGGCGGTTCGAACAGGGTCAGCCGGTCCTCTTCCACGCGATAACGGTCGGTCGCCAGCGGTGCGCCATCCAACTCCAGCGCAAGCAGTTCCAACTGCTGGCCATCCAGCACCAATGGCGTGCCAACCGGGGTAGCGTCGGCGCGTTCGACCCGCAAGCGGGAACGAACCGTGGTGAACTCTTCGCCCAGTTCGAAGCGCAGTTCGATGGCCGGCAGGCGATAAGCAGGCGGAGTGTAATCTTTGAGATAGGTGGTCTTGGGAGTCTTGCTCGACATGATAGGCCGCTGTGATTTTTAAGGAAGGAACGATCACTTTGGATAACCGGTGACCTGCTTTTGTTCAGAAATGGCTCGCTTCGATTAACTACCGCCGCACATCCCAACTCACCCGGCGGAACACCCCTCACCCCAGGCGTTTCAGACTCGAAACCGCCCTACTCGCCACTGCAACTGACGCACATCCGCCGGCGACCCCGTTGGTCCGTAACGCAGGGCCGCGTAAAGC
>JBATDL010000234.1:0-1525 GCA_049663445.1 Candidatus Competibacter sp. | reverse complement strand
CTACGCGCGGGTGCTGGCCGAGATGCACTCGGGCCACGGGGCCGTGAGCGCCGCCACTCGCTTCGAACTGGCGGTCAAGGTATTCGAGCATACCGCCCATTACGACGGCGCCATCGCCAACTATCTCGGTTCGATCCGCGCCGAGGGTGGGCGCGAGCCGTTTCCGCGTAGCTATACCGCGCAGTTCGTCAAGGCCCAGGACATGCGCTACGGTGAGAACCCGCACCAGCAGGCGGCGTTCTACGTCGAGCCCAAGCCGGCCGAGGCCTGCATCGCCACCGCTCGCCAGTTGCAGGGCAAGGAACTGTCCTACAACAATGTTGCCGACACCGACGCCGCGTTGGAGTGCGTCAAGAGCTTCGCCGCGCCGGCCTGCGTGATCGTCAAGCATGCCAATCCCTGCGGCGTGGCGGTCGGTTCGACCCTTCTCGACGCCTATAACCGCGCCTTTCGGGCCGACCCAAGCTCGGCCTTCGGCGGCATCATCGCCTTCAACCGACCGCTGGACGCCGTTACCGCCAAGACGATTGTGGATCGGCAGTTCGTCGAGGTGATCATCGCCCCGGAGGTCACGCCGGAGGCGCTGGCGGTGACGGCCAGCAAGCAGAACGTGCGGGTGCTGGCCTGCGGCCAATGGGACATCGATCGGGCGCCGGGCTGGGATTACAAACGGGTCACCGGCGGGTTGCTGGTGCAGGACCGCGATTTGGGTCAGGTGGCGCTGCCCGACCTGAAAGTGGTCAGCAAACGCATGCCCAGCGACCAGGAACTGGCCGATTTGCTGTTCACCTGGCAAGTGGTGAAGTTCGTCAAATCCAACGCCATCGTCTACGGCCGGGACGGGATGATCCTCGGGGTCGGCGCCGGCCAGATGAGCCGGGTGTTCTCGGCGCGCATCGCCGCCATGAAGGCGCAAGAGGAAAAGCTGGATCTGAAGGGTGCGGCGATGGGGTCCGACGCCTTCTTCCCATTCCGCGACGGCATCGATCTGGCCGCCGAATTCGGGATTACCGCCGTCATCCAGCCGGGCGGTTCGATGCGCGACAGCGAGGTGATCGCCGCCGCCGACGAGCACAATATGGCGATGGTATTGACCGGCATGCGGCATTTTCGACACTAACAAAATACCCCTCTCCCAAAGGGGTGGGGGTGAGGGCTCATCCATGAACATCCTAATCGTCGGCGGCGGTGGCCGCGAACACGCCCTGGCCTGGAAAGTGGCGCAGTCCAGCCGGATCAACAACATCTACGTGGCACCGGGCAATGCCGGCACCGCCCGTGAACCCAAGGTCACCAACATCGCCATTACCGCCGACGACCCACCGGATTTGCTCCAATTCGCCCTGGAGCATCACATCGATCTGACGATCATCGGCCCGGAAGTGCCGCTGGTGTTGGGGATCGTCGACCGCTTCGCCGCCGCCGGCCTGCATTGTTTCGGGCCGATCCAGGCAGCGGCGCAACTGGAAGGCTCCAAAGCCTTCGCCAAGGATTTCCTGGCTCGCCATCACATTCCCACCGCTCG
>JBATDL010000233.1:0-3346 GCA_049663445.1 Candidatus Competibacter sp. | reverse complement strand
TGTCGACCCCAACCACTTGCCACCCGCGCCGCAGCAACCACTCCACCGAGTGACTACCGATGAAACCGGCCGCGCCGGTCACTAAATAAACAGGTGTCATATCGCTCTTCAACTCATAGTCGCAGTTTGTAGGGTGTGGTCGGGCCGGCGCCGCTTATAATAATAGGTCTGTTATGGAAGATCGCATCTCGTGACCCCCCCTGTTAGACTGTTTTCCTGGCATTTCCTGGCACCGCGCTACTGGCCGGTCTGGCTGGGATTGGGTGTGATGAAAGGGATGGCCGCGCTGCCGTTCCGCTGGCAGTTGCTTGCTGGCCGGCAAGTTGGCCGCTGGGCCGGCAAAATCATGCGCCGCCGCCGCCGCATCGCCGCCATCAATCTGGCGTTGTGTTTCCCGGAATTACCGCCAGATCAAAGGGCCGACCTGCTTGAAGAGCATTTCGCCGCGCTGGGTATCGGCTTGTTCGAAACCGCCATGGCTTGGTGGGCGCCAGACGAGAAGCTGTACGGGTTGGCGCGAGTCGAGGGCTCACAATATCTGGAGCAAGCCCTGGCCCGTGGCAAGGGCGTGATCCTTCTCACCGGACACTTCACCCCCCTGGAACTGGGCGCCCGGTTCATCACCTGGCGCCACTCGTTCCATGCCATGTACCGGTCGCACAAGAATTCGTTATACGAAGCCGTCATGCGCCGCGAACGCGAGCGTCGGTCCCGGTTGCCGCCCTTGCCACACGAGGATCTGCGCGGCCTGTTGCGCGCCTTCAAACGGGGAAGGGCCGTGTGGTATGCGCCCGATCAGAACCACGGCATTCGCAACAGCGTCTTCGTCCCTTTCTTTGGCGTACCGACTTGCACCATCACCGCCACTAGCCGGCTGGCGGCGCTGAGCGGCGCGGCGGTGGTACCCTACTTTCCGCGCCGCTTGGCGGGAACAGCCGGTTACGAGGTCACCATTCTGCCGGCGCTGGAAAATTTTCCGAGCGGAGATGTTGCGTCGGATACCCAGCGCATCAACGAATTGCTGGAACACTACATCCGCCAGGCGCCGGCGCAGTATCTCTGGGTTCACCGTCGCTTCAAGACCCGGCCGCCGGGCAGCCCAAGCGTCTATCGGCCCTGAGTCCGGATGCCGCCAATGTCCTATTGCGCCGATCTACCGGCCAACCCCGCCATACGCCGCATCCTGGTGCTGAAGTGGAGCGCCATGGGCGATGTGATCATTGCCACCGCGCTATTCGAGGATATTGCCCGGGCGTTTTCGGATCGGGAAATTCATCTCAACACCCTGCCCGCCTGGCAGGCACTCTTTGCGCGAGATTCGCGGTTCCAACGAGTTTTCGCGGTGGACTTACGCGACCGCCGACGGACCATCCCCAATATGATCGAGTGGTTGCGTCAGGTACGGGCTCAGCGCTATGACTTGGCGATCGACCTGCAATGTAATGACCGCTCCCGTTTGTTGCTGGGTCTGCTGGGACTCGGCGGTCGTCCGATACCTTTCCGTTTGGGCAACCGCCGTCAGTTTCCCTATAACATTGCCCCGGCCGAATTGCCCGGCCCCGCGCATAGCATCACTCGCGGCCGCGCCGCGCTGCGAGCCGGCGGCATTCCGGCGATGACGCCGCGCCCGGTGCTGCATGTTTCCGACCACCACCGCGCCCGCGCCCGAGACCTGTTAACACGCCACGGATTAATGGCGGATCGCTATGCGATCCTGTTGCCGGGCTGCAATGCCAGTGGCCACCTCAAGCGCTGGGGTGCCGACCGTTACAGTGCGCTGGCGCATCAACTCCACCACCAGGGGCTGGATCATGTCGTGCTCGTCGGCGGTCCGGATGAAATCGAGGAGTGTCAGCGTATCGCCCAGGCCTGCGGCCCCTGGCTAATTAACCTGTGCGGGCAGACCGCGATCCTGGATATTCCGCCGCTGTGCGAGCCCGCGCGTTTCATCGTCGCCAACGACACCGGTACCGCGCACTTGGCCGCAGCCACGACCGTGCCCATGCTGGTGTTGTGCGGTCCGACCGACCCGCGCCGGGTCAAGCCACTGGGCGATAATGTCACGACCCTGCAAGCCGACCTACCTTGCATCAACTGCTATCGCAAGGATTGTTCCCACCACACCTGCATGGCGATGCTGACGCCACCACGGGTCTGGCGGCAATTGCGCGGGATCGACGCGGGCTTGACGTGACTGGCCAAACCTCCCAAAGTTCTCAGGAATCGTGGCCAGCATCCTGGGATCGATGTCGGACCGGCGGCGGTGGCGCGTCTTCCGGCAACAAGCGGGTCCCGTATTGGGCTACTTGATAGTGCTCGTACAGCTTGGCGTATTTGAGGAACACGTAGAACGCCGCCACCGCCGAGTTGATCACTCCCGCCCAACCGTTCAAAAAGTTGCGCTTGAACAAATAGCTGCGGATGAAAAACAGCGGCGGATAGCACAGCATAATCAGCGGTATGCCCCAGCGTTTTTTCTTGATCTTGTCCGCCACCAAACCGGTCGAGTAGGCGTTGATCTTCTCGACCTTGGTGTGGATGTCGGTTTCACCGTAATGATACAGCGGCGCGTCGAGCCGGCCGATCTGCCCCCTGACTTTGGGCGCGGCATGGACTGGCATGTCGTCGATGTCGCCCTTGCGCTTATCGAACAGGCGCAGGTAGTAATTCATCCGGGTCGCCGGATGGTACATCCGCCAGAACAGTTGTTCCTGCCGGGGCATTTCATAGCCGTCGGCGGCGGGTCCCGCCTCCAGCACCTGGTCGATTTCAATCTGCAGGACCGGCGACAGCGCCTCGTCGGCATCCAGCAGCAGCACCCAATCATGGGTGGTCGCCGCCAGCGCCATCTGTTTCTGCGGGCCGTATCCCATGAATTTGTGCTGGGTGATCCGCGCCCTGTAGCGTCGGGCGATGTCGAGCGTGTCATCGGTGCTGAAGGAATCCAGAAGGATGATCTCATCGGCCCACTTGACGCTCTCCAGACAGGCCGCCAGGGTGCGGTCGTTGTTGTAGGTGGTGATGAATACCGAAAGTCGGGTGCGGTCTGCCATGAATCAGCCTGTCCTGAATGAAGTTTTCATTTTGGAGCACGCGCCATATCATGCATGACTTTCACGTCCTCGGGTATTCATGATCGCATCGGCCCATATCATCGGCGGTGAGGCAGCGGGCGGAGCCGAACTCTTTTATGTCCGCCTCGTCAACGCCTTGCAAGCGCGCCAGCAGCCCGTACTGGCCATCAATGTGGCCGGCGGCCAGGTTTCGGCCCGGCTGCGGCCGGAAACCGAGCAAATCCATGTGCCCATGCGGGCGATCTGGGATGTCTGGTCGCGCTGGCGGATCG
>JBATDL010000232.1:0-1832 GCA_049663445.1 Candidatus Competibacter sp. | reverse complement strand
ATCCAGGTGAGCTTCGATCTGGCCGCCGGACAAGCGCATGAGATCGTCTTCCGACTCGGCGTGGCCGGTCGGCGCGGCGCGGATGACGCCAGCACCCTGGTGCATCGCTGCCGGGGCGCGTCCGTGGCGCGGGATACCCTCGAAGCGGTGTGGCGGTACTGGAACCACACACTGGGCGCGGTGCAAGTGGACACCCCCGACCGCGCCCTCAATGTCCTGGCCAACGGCTGGCTCGTATACCAGACCCTGGCCTGCCGGCTGTGGGCGCGCAGCGGTTACTACCAGTCGGGCGGCGCCTTTGGTTTCCGTGATCAGTTGCAGGACCTGATGGCGCTGGTTCACGCCGAGCCTCAACTCGTGCGCGAGCATCTGTTGCGCTGCGCGAGCCGTCAGTTCCCGGAAGGCGATGTGCAGCACTGGTGGCATCCGCCCTCGGGCCGGGGCGTGCGCACCCATTGTTCGGACGATTACCTGTGGTTGCCGATGGCGACCTGCCGCTACGTGTTGACCACGGGAGACACCGGGGTGCTGGACGAACCGGTTCGGTTCCTGGAAGGTCGGCCGGTCCCTGCGGAGGAGGATTCCTATTACGATCTACCCGGCCAGTCCGAAGAATCGGCGAGTTTGTACCAACACTGTGCGCGCGCCATCCTGCACGGACTCCGCTTTGGCGAGCACGGCTTGCCGCTGATCGGCTCCGGCGACTGGAACGATGGCATGGATCGAGTGGGGATGCACGGCCAGGGCGAAAGCATCTGGCTGGGCTTCTTCCTCTATGACGTGCTGATGCGATTCGCCGAGGTGGCGCGCTTGCGGGGTGACTTGTCCTTCGTCGAGCGTTGCCAGCGGGAGGCGGTTCAAGTGTGCCAGAACATCGAGCAGCAGGGTTGGGATGGCGACTGGTATCGCCGCGCCTATTTCGATGACGGCACGCCGTTGGGTTCGGCGAGCAATCCCGAATGCCAGATCGATTCCATCGCGCAAAGCTGGTCGGTGCTCTCCGGAGCCGGCGATCACGAGCGAGCACGCTTGGCCATGGAGGCGCTGGATGCACGCCTGGTGCGCCGGGATCAGGGGTTGATCCAACTGCTGGACCCGCCCTTCGATACCTCGGATCTAAATCCCGGCTACATCAAGGGCTACGTTCCCGGCGTGCGGGAGAATGGCGGACAGTACACCCATGCGGCGATCTGGGCGGCGATGGCATTTGCTGCGTTAGGCGACCGCCGGCGCGCGTGGGAGCTGTTCGCCATGATCAACCCGATCCACCATGCCCAATCGCCCGAAGCCGTGGCGACGTACAAGGTTGAACCTTACGTGGTCGCGGCCGACGTGTATGCGGTTGCGCCGCACACCGGTCGCGGCGGCTGGACCTGGTACACCGGCTCGGCGGGCTGGCTATACCGACTGATCGTGGAATCGCTGCTGGGGTTGCGGTTGGAGGTGGACACCCTGCACGTCGCGCCGTGCCTCCCCACGGATTGGCACGGATTCACGCTGCGCTACCGCTATCGGGAGACGGTCTACCACATCGCCGTCACGCAACGGCCCGGCGGGGATGGTAAGACGCGGGTGACCGTGGATGGCGTTGAGCAACCCGACCCGACGATTCCCCTGGTCGACGACCGCCGGGAGCATACGGTCGAGGTGAGCATGGCTGGCGGGCACGGTGAGGGTGATGCTCAAAGCCAGGATCAAGGCCCAAGGGCACTGGGCTCAAACCACTGAATTTACCCTTACATCCGATGGTTTAGCGCGTTTTACTGGAACGATGAAGACGCCAACGACGCTGATTTGTCCAGCCTGCGGTTCCCCTGACAGCACGGGCCACG
>JBATDL010000231.1:0-1964 GCA_049663445.1 Candidatus Competibacter sp. | reverse complement strand
CCATTACGATTCTGCGCGAGGGCAGCGGTCGTCGCGTGGTCGCCGTCGACCGTCTCAACGTCAAGCGGCAGTACTTCCTGGCTTACGATGCCGCTTACCAGGTAACGCTGGCCAACGGCAAGACCCTGATTCCGCTGGAGGGACTCAGCGCCAACCGTACCCTGCTGTTCGATGAAAACCAGGTGCTCGGCTTCGAGGCCGCGCAGGAAGCCCTGGTGGACAGCATGGCCGAGGATCTGGCCTGGCAGATCATCCGCCGCTTGCAAGCCATTGGTTCTTGAGGACGCCGCTTGCGACTGCGCCCCGAACAGTTCGCCGCGCATTTGCGCAAGACCCTGGCGCCACTGTATCTGGTGTTCGGCGAGGAAACCCTGCTGGCGCAGGAATCCGCCGACACGCTCCGCGCCGCCGCCCGCGACCGAGGCCACGCCGAGCGGGAATGCCTGACGGTCGATGCCGGTTTCGATTGGAATGCCCTGCGCCAACTGGCGGCCAGTCCCTCGTTGTTCGCCAGTCGGCGGCTGCTGGAACTGCGCTTGGGCAACGCCAAACCGGGCGACGCCGGCGCCAAGGCGCTGAGCGAGTATGCGGCCCGTCCCGCCACCGACGCGGTGCTGTTGATCACCGCCGGCAAACTTGACTGGAATACCCAAAAAAGCCGCTGGTTCGTCGCCCTGGATGCGATGGGCGTGGTGGTGCCGGCGGCGCCGGTGGAGCCGGGGCAATTGCCGGCCTGGATCGAACGCCGGCTGCGGGAACGCGGTCTGAAACCTACCCAGGAAGCGGTGCTGCTGCTGAGCGAGCGAGTGGAAGGCAACCTGTTGGCCGCTGCTCAGGAAATCGAGAAGCTGGTGTTGCTGGCCGGCGACCAGCCGCTGACCGTCGATGCAGTGTTGGCGGCAGTCGGCGACAGCGCCCGATACAGCATCTATGATTTCGTGGACGCCGCCCTACGCGGTCAGCCGGAGCGCGTCGCTCGGATTCTGAGCGGTTTGCGCGGCGAAGGCGTGGAGCCGGTGTTGGCGAACTGGGCTCTGCACCGAGAGGTTCGGGTGCTCAACGCACTGGCTTTTGCCCGCAGCCAGCGCCAGCCACCGGAAGCCGTATTCTCCGCGTTCGCCGCCCGCAAGGAAATCGTCTGGGACAAACGGAAACCGTCCCTGCTTCATGCCTTGCAACGGCTGACGTTGGTCGATTGCCGGCTGCTACTGGGTGCGTGCGCCCGGATCGATCGCGCGATCAAGGGCATCGAGCCGGGTGCGCCCTGGGATGCGCTGTTGGCGGCGGGTTTGCGGCTGGCCGGTCGGCCGTTGTTGTCCGACGAACTGTGATGTCATAGCCCGGCGCACGAGGACGCGTCGGTCATGAGGATGCTTTGCTGATGAACGATACCGACACGGAAACCGCCAACACCATCGACCGCTACATGCTGGATGTGGGGCGCCGCGCGCGCGCTGCGTCCCGCATCGTCGGCCGTGCCGAGACCCGGATCAAGAACGGCGCGCTGTTCGCTATCGCTACGGCCCTGGAGGCGGATGAGGAACGATTGCTGGCCGCCAACCGCCTGGATATGGACGCCGGCCGCGCCGGCGGGTTGGACGCGGCCCTGCTGGATCGCCTGGAGTTGACGCCCAAGGGCGTGCACGGGATGGCGCGAGGCTTGCGGGAAATCGCCGCTCAGCCCGATCCGGTGGGTGAAATCATCGATCTCAAATACCGTCCCTCGGGCATTCAGGTCGGGCGGATGCGGGTGCCGCTGGGCGTGATCGGCATCATCTACGAGTCGCGGCCGAACGTGACCGCCGACGCCGCCGCGCTTTGTTTGAAGGCCGGTAACGCCGCCATCCTGCGCGGGGGTTCCGAGGCGCTGCATTCCAATCGCGCCATTGCCGCCTGCATCCAGCGGGGGCTGGCTACCGCCGGCTTGCCGGCCGATGCGATCCAAGTGATCGACACTACTGACC
>JBATDL010000230.1:0-2561 GCA_049663445.1 Candidatus Competibacter sp. | reverse complement strand
GTCCAGTGCGGGTCGCGCAGACCCGCCACGTCCAGGCCGGCGATCTGGAACAGGCCGGTGTAATCGAGCAGGCCGGGCAGTTCGTACACATCGTCCTCGGTCAGTTCGAAACGCTCCATCAGCCCCTGCCGCAGCGCGGGGTTGGCGGCCGGCGCCAGATCCATCCGCACCACCGGTTCGAAGCGCCGCTGTCGCAGGGCCTCGGTGACCGCCTCGCGCAGGCTTTCCTCCTCCTCGTCGAGTTCGATCTCGGCGTTGCGCAGAATGCGAAACAGGGTGGCATCGATGAATTCCATGCCGGGAAACAGCTTGTCGGCGCTGTGCCGGATCAGATCCTCCAACCGCAGGAAACGGCGCTCGCCGGGCGTGGTATCGGCCTTGAGCGGAATCCACGACGGCAGCATGGTCGGAATCTTGACCCGCACCGGTACATATTCCTCCGACTCCGGGTTGCGCAGGATGAAGCCCCAGTTGGTCGATAGATTCGACATGAATGGGAAGGGATGCGCCGGGTCCAGCCCGAGCGGCGTCAGCGCTGGCGAGACATTACGGTCGAAAAACTGGGAGGCTTCGTCCCGCTGGGCCTCGCTCAGTTCGTCCCAGGCGGCGAGGAGGATACCGTGACCGGCCAGTACCGGCAGCAGCGCCTGGTAGCAGCGCGCCTGTTCCACCAGCAGGTCGAGCACCGACTTGCGGATTTGCGCGAGCCGGTCGCGAGCACTGCCGGTTCGCGCCACCGGATCGTCTTCACTTTCGACCTCCGCCACGCCGCGCAGCAGCCCGACCCGCTTCATGTAGAACTCGTCGAGATTCGAGGTGAAGATCGCCAGGAACTTGAGCCGCTCCAGCAGCGGCGTGCGCTCGTCCAACGCCTCGTGCAGCACACGCCGGTTGAACTCAAGCCAACTTAGATCGCGATCAACCCAGGCATGGGCCAGCAGCCCCTCGCGCGGGGCGAGCGGCTGTTCGGATTCGGCCGCAGTTCGCCGTGCCTGGCCGCGTTTGGGTTTGAGTCGCTTCAAGCTCAGGGATGACTGGGGTTTTTTATTGTTGGGGGGCATTCAGGGTTTCCTTCAATGATGATCTCGAATCCGCAGGCGAATGGGTCGTCAGTAAATAGCCGGAATCGGGCTGATCCTGTAGAAAGTGGGCGAAGCGTTTCTTGATGCCCGGCAACCGGAAGAGCGCCAGGGGGCCGAGCTTGTTGGTGTTGCGGATCACCGTCGAAGGATCGAAATAGGCCAGGGCGTTCTCTACCGTCAGCACGAAAGGCGGTAAGCCGTTTTGCAGCAGGACATAGCTCGCGACCAAGGCGCCCGTGCGATGGTTACCTTCGATAAACAGTTGCGGCTTGCTGAGCATGCGCACGTAGAGGCCTGCGGCCAGTTTCCAGGCCGACTCGTGCCGATGGCGAGAGTGCCACTCGACGATATCTTCGATCCCGCCTTGCCGCTCTTCGTAGAAAGAGCGTTCGGTGGCCTCGATATGCGCGGCGAATTCGGCACGCCGGCTCGGGTTCCGGCCGCACAGCACGAGGGTATTCAATTTCAGCAGGTGCTTGTGCTGGCCCATGACAAAAACGTCGATGCCCGCATCCACCAGGGCATCGACGTAGGCATAACCCGCCAGCAGATTTTCGACGACCTCGTCGCTCATCGGGTCCCGCTGCCAGCTCAGTTGCTGGTTGATGGCATTGAATTCCATTTGCACCCGACGCAGGGATATCGCGATCGCCTCCAGGTCCAGCGCTCTCATCAGCTTGGGTTTATTGCACGGCATCCACTGCCGCACGAGCGAGCGTCGTCAAATTAGCAGGCAAGGGAATATAGCCCATATCGCCGCTGAAGCGCTGTCCATCGGTCAGCGTCCAGTCAACGAAGCTCTTCAACGCCACCCCTTTTTGCGGCTCGACATAATGATTGTGCAGCAGCAACCAGCTTAAGGTCACGATCGGATACGAGTCTTCGCCGTCGGGGTCGGGTAGAAACAGCCGTAAATTGCTCGGAATTCGGTTGACGTTGGCGGCGAGAGCGGCCTGACCGCTTTGCGGGCTGGGTTCGACATAACGCCCGGCCTTATTTTGCAGGTAAACCATGGGCAGCCCCAGCCGCTTGGCGAAACCGTACTCGACGTAACCGATCGCACCCCAACTGCGCTTGATGCGTCCAGCGACACCTTCGTTTCCGCGAGCCACCGTGGAGACCCCCGGCCATTCGATGACCTTGCCGACGCCCGGACCCTGAGTGCGCCAGGTCTCGCTGATCGTGCTCAGATGGTTGGTCAGGGCATAGGTGGTACCGCTGCTGTCCTTGCGCGCAACCAGTGTGATCGTTTGCTTGGGCAGCTTCAGTTTCGGGTTGAGCGCCTGGATACGCGGATCGTTCCATTGCCGAATCTTGCCGGCGAAAATAACGGCATAAACGTCCCGACTCAGCTTTAGAGTCCCTTTCACATCCGGCAGGTTGTAGGCCAGAACGACGATGCCCGCCGTGGTGGGAACCAGCGTCACCCCGGCTTTTGCCTGAGCGATTTGCTCGTCGTTCAAAGCTGCATCGCTAGCG
>JBATDL010000229.1:0-2934 GCA_049663445.1 Candidatus Competibacter sp. | reverse complement strand
TGGCATAGCTGCGCGGCCCCAATCCGGTGCCCAGGAAGATGTCGGCGATGTCCCGACGGCGGCAGCGTGTGCCATTGAGGAAGTAGCTGGATTGGCCATCGCGGCCGACCAGCCGCTTGATCGCGATCTCGCCGTAGCTGGCCCAAGGTCCGCTCAGGCGGCCCTGGCTGTTGTCGAACACCAGCTCGACGCTGGCCTGTCCAACCGGTTTGCGACTGGCCGAGCCGTTGAAGATCACGTCGCTCATGCTCTCGCCGCGCAGGCTGCGGGCCGAGCTCTCCCCCATCACCCAGCGCACCGCGTCGATAATGTTGGACTTGCCGCAACCGTTGGGGCCAACGACACCCAGTAGCTTGCCGGGCAAATGCAGCACTGTGGGATCTACGAACGACTTGAATCCCGCCAGCTTGATCTTGCTTAGCCGCATAAGTGAGTCGGACGCAGGCTCCGCACCGGTTAGGCCCGACGGATCAGTGGTTGTAGCACCGCCTCGATGGCGTCCAGATCCGGAATGACGGTCGGTTGGTCCTGATAGCGCGCCCAACACAAGGCGCCCGATCGGCGCAGATTGTCCGCCGAAACCTCCGGGTCCAGTTTGATGTCGTGGCGCACCAGGTTGAGCGGTCTGGGCGCCGCAGTGCCCAGAATGCCGAAATACGGCAGTTTGGTGTCGGTGCCCAGGGTATTCAGGATGATGATACGGGAATTGAGATCAGCCTCGGGCGCCACCCGAAAAATCAGTCGCCCCAGGCTGATCAGCGGTGTGGTCAGATTCCGCCACAACATGGCGCCGACCACCCAGTGCGGCGCCGTTTCGATTCGCAAGGGGGTGGCGAACGGCAGAACTTCGACCACAAGGCTGTTCGGCAAAAGGATTTGGCCACCCTGTAAGGCGACCAACAAGCAACGCAGGTTTGCGGAGGCTTCTTCCATTACGGTATCCATGCAAGGTGCTGAGGTGCTCGGATCTCGCCCGCGCGCCTCAGGTGATCAGCTCCAGGGTGTGCTCGCCGAGAATCTTGCGGATCGACTGCATCAACTGTTCTTCTTGGTAAGGCTTGGTCAGGTAGTCGTTGACTCCCAGCTTCATCGCCCGCTCGCGGTGCTTCTCGCCGCCGCGCGAGGTGACCATGATGATCGGCAGTTGCCGCAGGCGTGCCTGATTGCGGGCGTGGGCGAGCACTTCGAAGCCATCCATGCGTGGCATCTCGATGTCGAGGATCGCCAAATCCGGCACTTGGGTCTGCAACATCGCCACCGCATCCAAACCGTCCTTGGCCGTGACCACTTGGATGTTATGGCGTTCCAGAATACGGGCGGTGACCTTGCGCATGGTGATCGAGTCGTCGATGACCATAATGCTGATCTTCTCCAGCCGGGCTTCCTGCCGCGCCATCCGCAGGGCGCGGCTTTCCGCCTGCTTCTGCTGTTGTGAGCCAATATTGCGCACCAGCGCCGCCAGATCCAATACCACTACCACCCGGCCATCGCCCAGCACCGTCGCCCCGGAAATGCCCGGCACGCTGTTGAACTGAGGGCTGACCGGCTTAACGATAATTTCCTGGTTGCCCATCACGGCCTCAACCTGCAGGGCGGCGCTGGCCTCGGCGCTGCGGAACAGCAAGGTCGGCGGCCGGCGATCCTTGACCTCCTCGAAAGGCAGCATATGCTCGCTGCCGGCCAGGATACCCAAATTATGGATCGGGTAATTGCGCTCGTTGTACCGGTGCTGCACCTGCTCACCCGTCAGATAAGATTGGAACACGCTCTCTTGGATCCGGGTCACCAATTCGATGCTGAGCAGAGGAATGGCGAAAACAGCGTCGCCGGCCTTGGCCAGCAGCGCCTGGGTGACCGCCAGCGAAAACGGTAGGCGGACGATGAAACGCGATCCCTGGCCCGACTCGGTCTGGATCAGCAAGGCGCCGCGCATGGCCCGAATCGCCGCGTTGACCACATCCATACCGACGCCACGCCCGGAAATCTGGGTGACCGCCTTGGCGGTGGAAAAACCGGGGCGCAGCAATAGTGCAATCAGATCTTCCTGGGTGGCCGGCTGGCCGGGCAGCAAAAAGCCTTTTTCCTCGCCCTTGGCGCGGATGGCTTCGATATTGAGGCCGGCACCGTCGTCACTCAGTTCCAGCACCAGTTCCGCGCCTTCCCGGTGCAAGCTCAGGGTGATAGTGCCGATTTCGGATTTTCCGGCCGACCGGCGCTGCTCTGGCGCCTCGATGCCATGCGCCAACGAGTTGCGCAGCATGTGTTCCAACGGGGCGACCATGTTTTCCAGCACGGTGCGGTCGACTTCCGCTTCCTCTCCACCGACCAGCAACTCGGCGCGCTTGCCCAATTCCTGGGCCGACTGCCGCACCACTCGCCGCAGCCGCGGGACGATGCTGCCGAACCGCACCATGCCGGTGCGCATCAAGCCCTGCTGGATTTCCTTGTTGACCTTGGCCTGCTGGTCGAGCAGCGAGCCTACATCGCGGGTATGCTCGCCCAAGGTGTTGCCAACGTTGCCCAAGTCGTCGGCGATTTCCATCAGCGAGCGACTGAGCTGCTGCAATTCGGTGAAGCGATCCAGTTCCAGCGGATCGAATTCCAGTTGATGCGCCTTGGCGCCCTGATCCTGCCGTGACTGGATGCGGGCTTCGGCCTGCGTGGAGAGATGGCTCACCTGCCGGCGCAACCGAATAATAGTCTGCTCCAACTCGTTGAGGTTGAAGCTCATCGCGTTGACGCCCTGATCGATCCGGGCGCGGAAGATGCTGCTCTCGCCCATCTGATTGACCAGGGTATTGAGCAGCGCGGCGCTGACGCGGATGCTGTCGGTGGGCGCGGCGGCGGCGGCCGGTTTTTCCGTAGGCTGCGCCAGCGCTGCGGCCCGGGCGGCGGCGATGACTGCGGCAAGGGGTTTGGGTGGTTCCGCTGGCT
>JBATDL010000228.1:0-1548 GCA_049663445.1 Candidatus Competibacter sp. | reverse complement strand
GGCCAGCGGCGCCGGCTCGGCCTGGGTGAACAACACGGCGGGATCGTCGTCCGGTCCCAGCACCGATTCGGTCATGCGGTCGTGCAGCAGCGGCTTTAGAGCCGCCTGCTCCTCGGCGGTCAACGCTTTTGTCGATTCGAGGTAATAAGCCACGCCGCGTTCGATGCGGCGGACATGTTGCAATCCACAGTTACGGGCGATGTCGGTCGCCTTGGACGACCAGGGCGAGCGAGTGCCGGGGCGGGGAACAACCAGGAAGGTGGGTTCGCCACCGAGATGATGCTGGGTCGCGGCGGGGCCGTATTGAAGCAGGCGGTCCAGCACCTCGCGATCATGCGTGATCAGACGGCCGTCCACGAAATGGACGAACTCAGCGTAAACCTCGGTGACGGCTGGAACCCGCCGGCGTAGCGCGGCTAGCAGTTTCTCCAGACGGAACGACGACAGGGCGGGGCTTCCACGGAAACGCAGCATCGCGAACACTCTCCTGGATCAACAAAACAGCACGGATGATAGCAGCTATGCCCATCCACTTTGGCGCTTATTGGATTCTAAGGACATGCATAGAGTTTCAATTTTGCCCGTCATATGCCGCCTCAACGACCTCGTCGATGAAAGCAAATGTTACAAAGAAGTCAGGCGGAAACGCTGGCTCAGGTAGTCGAACTGAGCCAGCCGGGCCGGGCACTGGAGCAGATTCAAGCGCGTGGCTGCCACCAGAAATACGCTGGCCAGCCCGCCAACCCTGATCGGCATGGAGTTCAGCCGCGCCGAACACAATCTGACCCGGTTTGAGTAGCCATGGCTGAGGTCATGGTGACCCTGACCTTGTCGACTTTCCGACAAGCCGGCCGTTCAGTCTGTACGAAACCACCCGCGCTAGTCGGGACTGATTGATCAACTGCTTGTTTTACCTGTCTTCCTGGATTGGCACGGAGATTGTTAGCCTCTTTGGCACAATCTTCGGCGAGCTTGGCCATGAACGCAGCAGCATCCCGCACTCTCGTGATCGACGACACCACCCTGCGCGACGGCGAACAGTCGGCGGGCGTGGCCTTTTCCCAAGACGAGAAACGGGCGATTGCCAGTGAACTGGCGGCGCTCGGGGTACCGGAACTGGAAATCGGCATTCCGGCGATGGGTGCGGAGGAATGCGACAGCATCCGCGATCTGGTCATGCTGGGCATGAACGCCCGATTGCTGGTGTGGAGCCGGATGTGCGAGGCCGACCTGCGGCAATGCCGCGATCTGGGCGTATGGGCCATCGATCTGTCGGTACCGCTGTCCGACCAGCAATTACGGCACAAGCTGGGCTGGCGGCGCGAACAGGCGCTGGACGCGATCCGTCGTCTGGTCCCGCAAGCGCGCGAGTTGGGGCTGGAAGTCATCGTCGGCGGCGAGGACGCCTCGCGGGCCGATCACGATTTTCTGCTGCGCGCCGCCGAGACTGCACAGGAAGCCGGCGCGCGGCGGTTTCGCTTCGCCGACACGCTGGGCATCATGGAGCCGTTCGGCACACTGGCGATTTTCCAGCGCCTGCGGACGGCA
>JBATDL010000227.1:0-5550 GCA_049663445.1 Candidatus Competibacter sp. | reverse complement strand
CGGCAACCCAGTCCAGAAACTGGAAGTCAAGGCCAGCATCAACAAGGGTGCGCTACACGTCTGGGTCGATGGTCAGGAAATCAAGCCGGTGGCAGTGAAGATCGAAGGCGTCTGAAGTCCTGGTCGGTAGCCGGTGGAAGTCATTCTTTTGCCTTGGCATTGCGTGAAGACTGCCCCGTCGCTTTAAACCCCATACCGCGCCCGATAAGCCCGCATCGCCTCCAAATGCTCCGCATACTCGGGCCGCTCCGCCAGATAAGCCACCACATCGCCCAGGGTAACGATGCCGGTCACGGCGATGCCGTGGGCGCGCTCGACTTCCTGCACCGCCGACAGTTCGCCCTGCCCGCGCTCCTGCCGGTCCAGGGCGATCAGCACCCCGGCGGGCGTCGCGCCATGCGCGGCCAGAATGGCCATCGTCTCGCGAATGGCGGTGCCGGCGGTGATAACATCGTCCACGATTAGCACCCGGCCCTTGAGCGGCGCGCCGACGATCATCCCACCCTCGCCGTGGTCCTTGGCTTCCTTGCGGTTGAAACACCAGGGCAGGTCGCGGTTATATCCATCGGCCAAGGCGATGGATACCGCCGCCGCCAGCGGAATGCCCTTGTAGGCCGGCCCGAACAGCATGTCGAATTCCAGTCCGGCCTCCACAATCGCGGCGGCGTAATAGCGGCTCAGCCGGGCCAATGCCGCGCCGCTGTCGAACAGTCCGGCGTTGAAGAAGTACGGGCTGACGCGCCCGGATTTGAGGGTAAATTCGCCGAAGCGCAGTACGCCCCGGCCGATGGCGAAGTCGAGAAATTCCCGTTGATAGTCCCGCATGGTTCGAGATTCCGGCTGTGAGAAAGACGAATGCCGGTATCATAACGCGCTTCGCGACCCATCCGACTGCCGGAGATTTACCCCTGACCATGCGCGTCATCACCTTCAACGCCAACGGTATCCGCTCCGCCGCCAGCAAGGGTTTTTTCGCCTGGCTGGCCGAACAGAACGCCGATGTGGTCTGCATTCAGGAAACCAAGGCCCAGGAGCATCAGTTGCCGCCTGAGGTCTATCATCCGGTCGGCTACCATTGCCATTATCACGACGCCGAACGCAAAGGCTACAGCGGTGTGGCGCTGTACGCGCGTCGCAAGCCGGACGAGGTACGAACCGGGCTGGGCTGGCTGGAATGCGACCGCGAGGGCCGCTGGCTGGAAGCGCGTTTTGGTTCGCTCAGCGTGGTGTCCCTGTACTTGCCTTCCGGTTCCGCCAAGCCAGAACGGCAGCTAGTGAAATTCGATTTCATGGCACGACTGGCGGAACCGTTGCGGGCGATGCACGCCAGCGGCCGCGATGTCATCCTGTGCGGCGACTGGAACATCGCTCACCAGGAAATCGATCTCAAAAACTGGCGCGCCAATCGCGACCATTCCGGCTTTCTGCCCGAGGAACGGGCTTGGCTGGATGAGTTATTTGGGATGCTCGGCTGGGTGGACGCTTTTAGGGCGGTGAATCCCAATCCCGATCAATACACCTGGTGGTCCAATCGCGGTCGGGCGTGGGACAAGAATGTCGGTTGGCGGATCGATTATCAGGTGGTCACGCCCGGTTTAGCGAAGCAGGCGCGCGCCGCCACCATCTACCGCGAGCAGCGCTTTTCCGATCACGCGCCCCTGACCCTGGATTACGATTATGCCTTCTGACCCCGCCCACCGCTCCGGCCGGGACATTCTGCGCATCTTCTTCAGCGGCCGGATGCTGACGGCGCTGCTGATGGGCTTTTCCTCCGGTTTGCCGCTGCTGCTGGCCACCGGTTCGGTGTTGCAAGCTTGGCTGACCGAAGCCGGCGTCGATCTCGGTACTATCGGCCTGTTCGCCCTGGTCGGCCTGCCCTACACCCTGAAGTTTCTATGGGCGCCGTTGCTGGATCGGTTCGCGCCCATCGCTGGCATGGGCCGGCGGCGGGGCTGGCTGCTGCTGATTCAAGTCACGCTGATCGCGGCGATTGCGGGACTGGGTCTGACCGACCCAACGCTGAGTCTGCCGCGGGTCACGCTGGCGGCGCTCCTGGTTTCGTTTTTCTCCGCCTCGCAGGATATCGTGATCGATGCCTATCGGCGCGAGTCACTGGCCGACGACGAGCAGGGTCTGGGTGCCTCGCTCTACGTCAACGGTTACCGGGTGGGTTTGCTGATCTCTTCCGGCGGTGGCTTGATTCTCGCCGACCTCATTCCCTTTTCCGCCGTGTACGGGGTGATGGCGGCGGCGATGCTGCCCGGCCTGATTACCACCCTGTTCTGCGTCGAACCGCTGGTGGCGGTCGGCACCCCTCGCACCTTGCGCGAGGCGGTGGTGCAGCCCTTCGTGGAGTATTTCTCGCGCCACGATGCCAGCTTGATCCTGCTGTTCGTGCTGCTTTACAAGGTCGGCGAGATGATGGCCAGCCAGATGACCACGCCGTTTTATCTGGATCTCGGTTTCAGCAAGAGCGAAATTGGTACTGTCGTCAAGTTGTTCGGTTTCTGGGCGACGGTGATCGGTGGTCTGATGGGCGGCGTGTTGATCCTGCGGCTGGGCTTGTACCGTGCGCTGTGGACCTTCGGAGTGCTGCAAGCGATCGGGCTGATCGGCTTCGTCATCCTGGCCCGGCTGGGGCATAGTCTGCCCGGCCTGGCGCTGGCCATCGCCAGCGAAAACCTGTTTAGCGGCATGGCGACCACCGCCTACGTGGCCTTCATGGCCACCCTTACCAACCGGAAATTCACCGCCACCCAATACGCGCTGCTCAGCAGCCTGATGGGCATTCCTCGGGTGATCGTCAACACCCCGACCGGCTATCTGGCCGAGTGGCTGGGCTGGGAAGGTTTCTTCCTGTTCTGCATGGTGGCCACCGTGCCCGGCTTGTGGCTGCTGACCCGATTTCGGGCGTGGATGGAACCGGCGCAGGAAGCGATGGTTGCGGAACCGGCGCCAGCGGTGTCGGGAACCGGCAAGGATTGAGCGTGACCGTCGCGGTGCTCGAATTGGCCGACGGACGGCGGGTTCCCTACCGTATCGCCGTTTCGCCCCGCAGCCATAACATTCGGTTCCGGCTGAGCGCGCGGAGCGGTCTGGTCGTGATCGTCCCACGCGGGTTTGATCGCTCCTGCCTGGGCGCGATCATCGACGGCAAGCGGGACTGGGTAGCCCACCATCTTGAGCGGTTCGAGGCGGCCAACCCGCCGCCGGTCAGCCTTACGCCCCCCCGGGAGTTCAAACTGCTGGCGCTGGCGGAAACCTGGCGAGTCGAGTATCAAGCCATGCCGGCCAAGGCGACCGGCGCCCACACCGCTGGCCCCGGTCGGATTGTCGTGGCTGGCCAAGTGGAGAATGTAGCGACCTGTCACGCCATCTTGCACCGCTGGCTGGCCCGCCGGGGTCGAGATACGCTGGCACCGTGGCTGGAGCGATTGTCCGGCGAGACCGGGCTACGCTATGCCGGGGTTGTTATCAAGGGGCAGCGGACCCGCTGGGGCAGTTGTTCGGCCAAAGGCAGCATCAATCTGAACTACAAGCTGTTGTTTCTGCCGCGCGAGTGGGTTCGTTACGTATTGGTCCACGAGTTGTGCCATACCGTCGAACTGAATCACTCCCCTCGATTCTGGGATTTGGTCCTTCGGTTCGAGCCGCAAGCGCGAGAGATCAGCACGGCGCTTCGCAACGCGCGGGAGTATCTGCCGGCCTGGGCGCTGCAACCCGCGACCGCATGACCGGGCGGCGGCAAAGCCGTGGACGCCGGTCCGCTACTGCTTCCTACCCTGTTCGTCCAGCGTCCTGTCGATCCTGGCCACCCAGATCAATACCTCGTCCTGAGTGAGCAGCAGGATTTGCAGATGGTTGCGAAAGTCCTGCCAGGACTTCTCAACGCAATCGCTAAGAGCGTCCACATAAACCACCACCAATTTCTCGGGGGGATCGGTCAGCCGAGCCTGTTCGGCATACTCCGCGCCGTGCCGCAAACACAACAGATAGGTGTCCATCGCCTTGCGCGCCGAACTGATGGCGCCGAGGCTCATCAGCCCGCTCGCGCGCAGCATGCACTGCCATGCCAGCAGACCCACCGCCTGATTTCGTTCGATGACCTTGTCGATGCTCATTTCGAAGACCCCGCGCCAACCTCTGTGATGGTGCATCGCAACACAATTTAGGTAGCCCGTCAAGCCGGTTGGAATCATGGGAGGCCGCACCGATAAAACAGTTATCCAGCATCTCCGCCGCACGGCGGGTCCATCGGCTACACCGCCACCGGAGCCCGGATGGCCGGGTGCGCCTGATAGCCGATGATCTCGAAATCTTCGTAGCGGTACTCGAACAAAGTCTCCGGTCGGCGCCGGATCGCCAGTCGTGGCGGCGGATGCGGTTCGCGGCTGAGCTGCGTGCGAGCTTGCTCCAGATGGTTCAGATACAGATGGCAGTCGCCACCGGTCCAGATGAACTCGCCCACCGCTAGATCGGTCTGCTGGGCGACCAGATGGGTCAACAGGGCATAGCTGGCGATGTTGAACGGGACCCCGAGAAACAGATCGGCGCTGCGCTGGTAAAGCTGGCAGGACAGCTCGCCGCCGGCCACGTAAAACTGGAACAGCACATGGCAGGGCAACAACCGCATCCGCTCCAGCTCGCCGACATTCCAGGCCGACACCACGATCCGCCGCGAATCCGGGTCACGCCGCAACAGATCAACGGCGTTGGCGAGCTGGTCGATGTGACGGCCGTCGGCGGCTTCCCAAGCCCGCCACTGCTGGCCGTAAATGGGTCCCAAATCGCCGTTGGCGTCGGCCCATTCATCCCAGATGGTCACGCCCTGCGCGTGCAAATAGCGCAGGTGAGTGTCGCCGCGCAGAAACCACAACAGTTCATGCACGATCGAGCGCAGGTGCAGCTTCTTGGTCGTCACCAGCGGAAAGCCGGCCTGGAGATCGAAGCGCAGTTGCGCGCCGAAGAGGCTCAAAGTCCCGACGCCCGTGCGATCCTGTTTGCGCGTCCCCTCATCCAACACCTGCCGCAATAAGTCGAGATAGGCTCTCATCGCCGGCGCGCGCCCAGGTTTAGTCCTGATCTAAAACGATGGAAATTTATTGTGCAGTGCAATATAGTAGACTCAATTTCATGTTGTATGAATGAGTTAGCACACATCAGGATAAAAAATGGCCGCCAAAGCGACCTCTTCGATCCAAGTGATCACCCGCGTATTCAGACTGCTGGACAGCTTGGCCACCCATGACGGGTTGGTCACTCTCAAGGCGCTGTCCGGCGCCACCGGCCTGCATCCCTCGGCCGCGTTCCGCATTCTGGCGTCCCTGATCGAGCACGGTTTCGTCGAGCGCAGCGCAGCCGGTCACTACTGGCTGGGAGTCCGGCTGCTGCAACTGGGCAACCGGGTGCATGGCCAGCTCGATCTGCGCCGCGAAGCCTGCCCGATCATGGAACGGTTGCGCGACCGAACCGGCGAACCGTCAACCTGAGCGTGCGCGAGGGCGACGAGGTGGTTTACGTGGAACGGGCGACCACGCTGCGGATCATGCG
>JBATDL010000226.1:0-1745 GCA_049663445.1 Candidatus Competibacter sp. | reverse complement strand
GGCTAGGCACATCCAAGCCGGCCAGTAAGCCCAGCAGGGTCGATTTGCCGGAACCGGAGGCGCCGATCACCGCCACGCTTTCGCCCTTGACGATGGTGAAGTTGATGTCGTCGAGGATGAGTAGTGGACCTTCCGGGCTGACGACCTGCTTGCTCAGCCGCTCGGCTCGCACGATACCGCTGGCGGACTGGTTGTCCACTGGCGGCGCGGCGGTTACGCTTACCCCGCTGGCCGCTTCCAGGTCATGATCCACGCGCATTGCCAGGTTCTCCGATGATGAAAACGAATCGCTCACCTTGTTTACCGATTTTGCTGTTGGGGCTGATGGTTTTATTCGGTTCCGCGGCCCGCGCCGAATCGTCGGTGATTCTGGTGCTGGGCGACAGCTTGAGCGCCGGTTACGGGATACCGGTCGAAAAGGGCTGGGTCAGCTTGCTGCAACGCCGATTGGTGGAGCGCGGTTTCCCGTACCGGGTGGTCAACGCCAGCATCAGCGGCGACACCACCAGCGGGGGGCTGAGCCGGCTGCCGGCGGCGCTGGAGCTGCATCACCCCGCCATCGTCGTTCTAGAACTGGGTGCCAACGATGGCTTGCGCGGCCAACCGCCGATGGCGATGAGCCGCAATCTGTCACGGATGATCGAACGATCCCAGCAGGCCGGCGCGCGGGTGTTGCTGGCGGAGATGCGTATTCCGCCGAATTATGGCCCCCTGTACGCGCAAAAGTTTCAGGCGACCTTCGGGGAACTGGCCCAGCACTACGCGATTCCCTTGATTCCATTCTTGTTGGACGGCGTGGCGGGCAATCCGGCGCTGATTCAGGACGATGGCTTGCATCCGCGCGCCGAGGCGCAGTCGCGAATTCTGGACAATGTTTGGGCGGTGCTGGAGCCGGAGTTGAAGTCGTGATGGTTTATCAGGCGGTCCATCCATGCCGGTCATGATGGAACGCGTCGATCGCTCCCGAGCTTAGCGGAAGAGGTGTTTTCTCATCGTGTCCGCTCGTCGATGCGCTGGCGTTGTTGCTGGGCGGCATCCTGGATTTTCGATTCCAATTGGCGCGCTTTGTCTAACGCTTCGGTTTGCGCGCTCAGTGGATTGTAGGGTTTGGCGGTGGATTTCGGCGCGTTGTGCTCCTTGGAACAGGCACCCAGCGCCAGTAGTAACAGACCGCCCAGTAGGGTGGAACGCAGGTTCATGGATTTGGCTCCTCTTGGATGTAATCAGAACAGAATGGATAGGCTACCATTACATTGGTAATGGAAGGATAATTTCATCATGTTTTGCAGGATCTTGTGCTGGATCATCCACCGAGCTGTTCCGCCGGGACGTGGTGAGCATCAAGATTGGGGGCTGTGGGAGCGCTAGATGGGAACCTGTTAAAAAATCTGTTGATGTTAAGCGCCCCTCATTGGTGTGATTTATTGCATCTTTTAAGAGGTCTACTTCATGTTAGGCAACAAGGGAAAATGGCAACAGTAATTCAAGGTGCAATAATTCTTGACCAAGATGGTCAAAGAGCAGGTATAAGAATAAATGCGAGCATTGTGGAACTGCAACTTGGTGCTAATAGCAAATCCATTGATACTGGTACTCTTAAACACGGCTTTTAAATGTGTAAGAAGCTGTACAAAAACTAACACATTGATATTATTATAGTATTTTTGATAAAATGAGCCAAAATCCGGCGATTATTTTAATTTCAGAGATTCTATTCGAGGTGCTGTATGGCTTGGCCAAAAGAA
>JBATDL010000225.1:0-7902 GCA_049663445.1 Candidatus Competibacter sp. | reverse complement strand
CCGGAATCAATGTGCAGGGAGACTTGGTGCAAGGCCTGGATCGGGCCGTAGCGGGCATCCAGTTCGTGGATTTGCAACAACGGCTCATTATGACCCATCATCGTTTACCGCATCGGTTCCAAGATAGGCCGCCAACACGGCCGGATGCTGCGCGACGGTGTGCGGATCGCCATCGGCGATGACCTCGCCATAGTCCAGGACCACGATATGCTCCGACAGCCCCATCACCAGGCCCATGTCGTGTTCGATCAGCAGGATCGTGACCCCATGCTCGTCGCGCAACTGGCGCAGCAGTTCGCTCAATTGCTCGGTCTCGCGGGGATTCAATCCGGCCGCAGGTTCGTCCAGGCACAGCAATCGGGGTCCGGTGCACATGGCCCGGGCGATTTCCAGCCGGCGCTGGTGACCGTAGGGCAATTCTCCCGCCAGCCGGTTAGCATCCTCCGCCAGTCCAAATACCTTGAGCCAGGCGTAAGCGCGTTCCAGGGCATCACGTTCCGACTGACGATAAGCTGCGGTTTGCAACAGGCCCGCCACTAGGTTGCGGTTGAGTTGCAGATGCTGGGCGACCAGCAGATTCTCAATCGCGGTCATTTCCTTGAACAGCCGCACATTCTGGAAGGTGCGTGCCACTCCGGCCCGAGTCACTCGATGGGTGCCACCGAACATTTTATAATACAGCCGGCTGGCAAAGGCTGCCGGGTTGACCCAGTCACTGGCCTGGAATGGCTGGCCAAGGATATGAATCAGGTCGATGGCCATGCGCGGGGTGTGCAGCGCGATTCGACCTTCCGTCGCTTTGTAGAAACCGGTGAGACAATTGAATACGGTGGTTTTGCCGGCACCATTGGGGCCGATCAGGGCCGAGATCGAACTGCGCCTGACTTCGAAACTGATATCATTGAGCGCTAGGATGCCACCGAAGCGCATGGTTAACCCCGTCACTTCCAGAATCGGTGGATGGATCGGGTCGGTGGTCATGGACACAATCCCTTGACCTCGAAAGCGCGCCGCCGGGGACGCATCAAGCCGCGCGGCCGCCAGATCATCATCAGCACCATCAGCACCCCAAAGGCGAATACCCGGTAGTCAGCGAAGGCGCGCAGCAACTCGGGCAGGATGGTCAGCACCAGCGCCGCCACGATCACCCCGGTCGTTGAACCCAGCCCGCCCAGCACCACGATGGCGACGATCAACGCCGATTCGAAGAAGTTAAACGACATCGGATTGATGAAGCCCTGATAGGTGGCGAAGAACACTCCGGCGATACCACCGACTGTCGCCCCCATCATGAATGCCGACAGTTTGACCAGAACATGGTTGATGCCCAAGGCGCGGCAGGCGATCTCGTCCTCGCGCAACGCTTCCCAGGCCCGACCCACCGGCATGTTGCGCAGGCGGGTGACCACGACCACCATCAGGCAGACGATTAGGAATAGCACCAGATAGATGAAGATGAAGCGGTGCAGTGGATCGTAGCTGATCTGGAAATATTCGTGAAAGGGCATCCCACCGTCTTTGGCGATGCGGGTGAATTCCAGGCCGAACAGTTGGGGAGCCGGGGCGGAGACGCCGTTGGGACCGCCGGTGAATTCCAGCCAGTTGTTCAGCACCAGGCGGATGATCTCGCCAAAACCCAAGGTGACGATGGCCAGATAGTCGCCGTGCATCCGCAGCACCGGGAAACCGAGTACGCCGCCGAACAACGCCGCCAGCATCGCCGCCAATGGCAGCGCGCTCCAGAAGCCCAGGTCGAGATACTGCGCGCCCAGAGCTAATCCGTAAGCGCCGACGGCATAGAAGGCGACATAGCCGAGATCAAGCAGGCCAGCCAGCCCGACCACAATATTGAGACCCAGGCCGAGCAGCACGTAGATCATGGCTTGGATCAGCACCGTCAGCCAATACTTGCTGGCCAGAAACGGCAGGGTGAGGCTGATGGCAACGATGGCCAATAGCCACCAACGCTGCCGGTCGCTTTCCGAGGCGCTGACCACCAGCACCCCCGGTTGGCGACGGCGGGCATTGAACCGTTCAAGCGCTGCTTGTCCAGTGGGAGTATGCATCGCCAAGGTTACCAGGAATCGGCCTACAGCGATGATCGCGGCGATCAGCAACGGGCGTTGCAATTCATTCTTGACCTGATAGCCGTCCAGCACCAGGCCAACGATGGGACCCAGCAGCAAGAGCGCCAGGGCGAAAGCCGCAGTCGCTTCCAGGACAGCCTGGCGGAAAACGAGATTCCAGCGAACCCCGGTCTTGGAGGAGGCAGCGGCAACGGGCGGCATGGCTTACACCTTCTCCACTTCCGGCTTACCGAGCAGGCCCGTGGGGCGAAAGATCAGCACCAGCACCAGCAGCGAGAAGGCGAACACATCCTTGTAATCCGTGTTGACCATGCCGGAGAACAGCGCCTCCGCCAAGCCGAGAATCAGGCCACCCAGCATTGCGCCCGGCAACGAGCCGATACCGCCCAGCACTGCGGCGGTAAAGGCTTTGATGCCGGTGACGAAGCCGATGTAGAAATCGAAGGAGCCATAGTTCAGGGTAACCAGCACCCCGGCGATGGCGGCCATGGCGGCGCCGATGACGAATACGGTGGAGATGATCCGGTCGGTGTTGATGCCGAGAATCGCCGCCATCCGCCGGTCCTGCTGAGTGGCGCGACACTGCCGGCCCAGCGAGGTGCGCTGGATCAGCCAGGTCAAGGTCGCCATGCTGGCCAGGGAAACTACGATGATCATCAATTGCACCAAGGTGATCTGCACGAAGTCATTGCCTTCGCCAAAGCGCAGTGTGGTTGGAATCAGGCTGGGCACGCCTTGGGTCTTGGCACCCTGGCTCAATTGCACCCCGTTTTGCAGCACCAGCGACATGCCGATGGCGGAAATCAGCGGTGCCAGCCGAGGCGCGCCGCGTAGCGGGCGGTAAGCGACGCGCTCGATGGTCCAGCCGTAAGCGGCGGTGATCAGCATGGTAATCGCTAAAGTGGCCAACAGGGCAAAAGGTAGCGAGTCGATGCCGAAAGAGAATAAGACGGCCAGACAGATCGCGGTCAGATAGGCCGAGATCATGTATACATCGCCGTGGGCAAAGTTGATCATGCCGACGATGCCGTACACCATGGTGTAGCCGATGGCGATCAGACCGTAGATGGAGCCGAGCGTCAGGCCGTTGACCAATTGTTGGGCGAGAATATGCCAGTCCATGCGGATCGGACTACCGGATGAAGGATGGGAAAGGGCGGTGGCCCTCCCTCGCGGGGAGGAAGGGCCGGGAGACAAGAATTACTTCTGCATTTCCTTATAGGTGCCGTCCGGTTCCCAGATGAACAACGAGAAGCTGGTGTCCTTGAGATCGCCCTTGCTGTCCCAACTCTTCGGGCCGAGCACGGTCGGCACGGTGTGGGATTTGAGCCACTTGGCGAGCTTCATGCCGTCACTGGTCTTAGCGCCGTTCATGCTTTCGGCAATGGCTTGCAGCGAGGCATAGGCATACAGCGTGAAGCCGGCGGGATCGAATCCGGCATCCTTCATTTTCTTGACGACGGCTTGGCTGGTGGGGATGTTGCGCGCCTCACGGACCGAGGTCATATAGGCGCCTTCGACGAACTGCGGGCCGCCGGCGGTGGTGACGATGGCCGGATCCAGACTGCCGTCACCGGAGAGAAAGTTGACTTTCAATCCTTGCTCGCGCAATTGCCGCAGCAACGGGCCGGCTTCGTTGTACAGGCCGCCAAAATACACAGTGTCGGCACCCGATGCCTTGATCTTGGTCACCAAGGCGTTGAAGTCTTTCTCGCCGCGCGTCAGTCCCTCGTACAGCACCACCCGGTTATCGGCCTTCAACTCTTTCAGCCGATCGCGCATGGCGTCGGCGATACCTTGGCCGTAGGTGTCCTTGTCATGCACCACGGCGATTTTCTTGGCCTTGAGTTTCTTGACAATGAAGTCGGCGGCCAGCGGCCCTTGCTGGTCGTCGCGTCCGCACATGCGGAACACGGTCGGTAGACCGCGCTCGGTGACTTTGGGATTGGTGGAGCCGGGGGTGATGACCAGGACGCCAGCGTCGGCGTAGACTTCGGAAGCCGGGATGGTCGAGGATGAACAGAAGTGGCCGACCACCGCCGCCACTTTATCCTGGTCCAGGAGCCGGTTGGCGACCGCCGTCGCTTGTTTGGGCTCGCAGGCATCGTAGCCCTTGACCAGTTAGATCTGCTTGCCATTGATGCCACCGGCGGCGTTGATGTCCTCAGCCGCCTGGCTGGCGCCGCGCCAGAATTGCTCGCCGAACGCTGCGTAGCCACCGGTCATCGGACCGGCAACGCCGATCTTGATCGTATCGGCAGCGCCGGCCAAGCCGCTCAGGCTCAGTCCGCCAGCTAGAACCACTGCCAACAGGCAACGCGGAAAGGAAGGATGGTCCATAAAAGCACTCCTTGGTGGGGGTTGAAAACGGATCTATGCGATTGGCGCGGCCAATCCGAAGCGAGCAGCGCCAAGGGGGCCGACATTGCCAAACCCTGCTACATTGTTGTTGACAGTGCTTGATTTTGCCAGTTTATACAAAGATTGCCGTGCTTGCGTGGATCGCCACTCGCGCCTACATGTCGGAAACCGGGACGGTCGTTCTATCCGGCGCCGGTCTGAGAAACAGGTACTGGCATTCTTGCCTTTCAACCGCCGCTTAGTTTGACGCGATATCCTTTTCGAGATCGCGCTCCAGCAGCGCCTCGTAGATCGGTACATCCGGCCACCATTCGGCGATGACGTAGGCCGAGAAGCAGGCGGTGAACAACGGTAGAATCAAGGAATAGTTGCCGGTCATTTCGACGATCAGCACGATGCCGGTGAGCGGCGCGCGGACGATGGCGGTGAAATAGGCGGCCATGCCGGCGACCGCGACCGTCAGCGGTTCCGGCGCGACCAGCGGGAACCACTCGCGGCCCAGTTCGCCGATCCCCAATCCCAGCAAGGCGCCGAGCACCAGCAACGGTGCGAAGATGCCACCGGCCGCGCCGGTGCCGTAGCTGCCCATCGTCAGCAGGAAGCGCAAGCCGAACAGCAGAGCCAGCGTCCAGAGATCGATGTATTCACGCCCGCTCAGGATCCGTTCCACCAGCGGTTGGCCACCTCCGCAAATTTCCGGCATCCACCAGCCGGTCAGTCCGATGATCACGCCCCAGGAGATCCATTTGCCCGCCAGCAGTCGCGGGTTTTGGGTATCGCCCAAGCGCTGCGTGGCGAGCAGCGTCCGGTTAAACAGGACGCCGAGGACGCCGGCCAGGATACCCAGAGCGAGAAAGAGCGGCAGGCTGGCCAGATCGGGGATGGCGGTGACCGTTACATGGAATACCGGATGTTGGCCCATAAGCCCGCGAGACAGCACGTCGGCGGTCATGGAGGCGATGAGCGCGGCGAAGAATACCAGCGAGGTGAAGTTTCCCTGTAATTCCTCCAGGACGAAGACCACGCCCGCCAGTGGCGCGTTGAAGATGGCGGACAGCCCGGCGCCGGCACCAGCGGCGATCAGCGAGCGTTGTTCCAGCGTATCGCTGTGGGAGCGGCTGCCCAGCATCTGCCCCAGTGCTCCACCCATTTGCACGGTGGGGCCTTCCCGCCCCAGGGTGAGGCCGCCGGTGACGCCGAGCACCCCTCCGACGAATTTCACCCAGAGCACCCGGTGCCAGACCATCGAGCGGTAGCCGAGTAAAACCCCCTTGAGATGGGGAATGCCGCTGCCGGCGGCGGCTGGGGCGAAGTACCGGACCAGCCAAACCGCCAAGCTGATGGTGGCGACCGAAAACGCAACGGACAGGACAACTCCCCACCGATCGAAGTGGCTGGCAAAGTCGAGGAGGGTCAGACGCAACGCGTCACCGGCATCCATGGCTTTCGCGAAGGCTACCGCCATCAGGCCCGAAAGCACACCGAGCAGGAGGGCGCGCGGCAACAGGCGCAACCGCTGGCGGTTCAGTTTCTCCATGCGCCGTTTGGCGCGGATCAGGTTGCCGCCGGGTTGGGAAAAATTTTGATCGGTTCGGGCTGTCATTGTTTGAGGAAAGCGAAGCATTAGCGCGCTGGCGGGAGTCCGCCAGCCGTTGAATCGACGCCGTAAAGGCGGCGGCCGGGCGTTTCAGAGATAGCCGAACAAATCCAGTGGATAGCGCCTGCCGGCCAGATAATCGTCAATGCAGCGGAGTACCATCGGACTGCGCAATTTCGGTCCCAGCGCTACGATTTCATCCCGGTTCAACCAGACCGCCCGTTGAATACCATAATCCAGCGGCTGGTCGGGATGGTGGTGCAGGGCGGTGCCGGCAAAACAGGTGCGGACGAAGGTATGACCCTTGGGGTGGGTCCAGTAATACAGGCCGACGATGGCATCGACCCGGACTTCCCAGGCGGTTTCCTCCAGGGTTTCCCGGATGGCCGCCGCCGCCAGTGTTTCGTGCTCGTCCAGGTGGCCGGCGGGCTGGTTGTAGACCAGTTCCTCGCCGTCGGCGTATTCCTCCACCAGCAGAAAGCGTCCGTCGCGCTCGATGATGGTGGCAACAGTCAGACGCGGGCTCCATTCCTGGTTCATGCGGTCCCCTCTACGGCAATGGCTTAGCGATGGTGAAGGCCCCACGTAGATCCCCTTCCTTGAAGCCTCGGGCGGTGTCGTTTGGGTACAGCGCTTTCAGTTTGGCGTCCACTTCGGGATCGAGTTTGTCGCCGTGACAGGCCAGGCATAGCGAGCCGGTGGGTATCGCCTTCATGTAGCGGAAGGTTTTCTGGCCCTGGTCGTCTTCGATGACCGCGAAGAATTCCAGTTTGCCAGCGGGTTCGCCCTGGGCTTTGCGCGCCTCGAACTGTTTGAGTACGGCCAATTCCCAGTTGTCGGGCGCGTTGCCGGGGTTGCGGGTCTTGAGGCTGGTTCGACCGATGATCATATCCAGTTTTGAGCCAAGATCGGCGGCGATCTGGCCGGCCTGGTCATGGCAGACCGCGATGCCGTTGGTCGGACCGCCGGTCTTGATCGCCTGCCGCAGCGCTTCCTTCAAGGCCCCGCCGAACTGCTGCGTGGCGGCGCGGCTGGCTTTCACCTCGGCGCTGACATCCGGTTGCTCGTCGGCGGGCTGCGGTCGGGCGAAGGCAACGCTGGCCGCCAGCATTGCGCCAAGGACCAGAGTTGACGAGTAGCGCATGCGGATTCCCTCATTTCGGTCAATACTTGACGATCAGTATAAAGTGAAATACCCCGTTCTGGCGGACTTTTCCAGGTTTCGCCGCTCTAAAACGCCAGATGCGGATTGTCGACGAACCAGCAAGCGAGGTGCATGATGGACCTGTCCCAGAAGACCTGCACGCCCTGTCAAGGTGGAGTTTCCCCTCTTACGCCCGGCGAAGCCGAAACATTGTTGCCGCAAGCGTCCGGCTGGCGGCTGTTGGAAAATGGCACCCGCCTGGAACGGCGTTTCGAATTTCAGACCTTCGCCGCCGCCCTGGCTTTCGTCAATCGGGTCGGCGACTTGGCCGAGAGCGAAGGGCATCATCCAGACATCAGCTTCGGCTGGGGGTATGCCAACGTCCTGTTTTACACCCACAAGATCGGCGGCTTGCACGAAAACGACTTCATCATGGCCGCCAAGGTCAATGAGTTGTACACGGACGAGTACTCGGCGGCTTAAGGGTTTCTCAAGCCAGGGCCGCCGCCACGCCGCGTAGCGCCGGATTGGCGGCGGTGATCACCCAGGTCGGAATCGCCGCCAGGTAAGCGCTGAATCGACCCTTGGCCTCAAAGCGGCTTCGAAACGTCGATCGGTCGAAAAAATCGCCCAGACGCGGCACGATGCCACCACCAATATACACCCCGCCCCGCGCGCCGAGCGTGATCGCCAGATTGCCGGCCGCCGTGCCC
>JBATDL010000224.1:0-2830 GCA_049663445.1 Candidatus Competibacter sp. | reverse complement strand
GTCCTCAACGGCGGCGCGCACGTCACCCAGCGCGCGCAGCAGCCCCGCTCGCAGGTCGGCCATCGGCTTGGGATCGGTGATCCGGTCCACCTCGAAATGCATGGTGGCTTCGCTGATGCCCTCATCCGTCCCGCCTGGAAGAATGCGTTGCAAATGGCCGGCGGCGTCGCGCGCCACCCGCAGCACCGGATGGATGACCTGGTGCACCGTGAGACCGTGCCGGTTGAGTTCCATCGTCATGGAATCCACCAGGAACGGCATGTCGTCGGTGACGATCTCCACCACGGTATGGGTGCACTGCCAGCCATGCTCCTCGAAGCTGGGATTGTAGACCCGGATGATCGGGATGCCCGGTCGCCGCTGACGGCTGAGGTTCCAATGGGACAAGACCGCTCCATACAGATCTTCCGGGTCTCTTTCAGCCAGGTCCTCGGCCGCTACCCAAGCGTAGTAATGACGCACGAAAGACTGTGCTATGTCCACCGCCGGTTCGGGCAAACGCTCCCGCATCAGTTCGGTCACGCGCTCGATCAGTTGCGCCGCTTTATCCATGAGTTTGCTGGTCATCCACATTACCTCGCTGGGTGTTGTCGTTATATGATCGGCGCGCCACCGGTACGGGTTTGGTGGTTCGGTTTTTGGACGGTCGGCACGAACTCAATGGCCAATTTCCGCTAGTGACGGCTTGGCGTCATGACTCGAACCGCCGCGCGCTCGATCCCTTTCAGGCTGCCTTGCGTCTAAATTTTCCAAGGGGGATTTTTTCATAATAGTCGCTGGCGGCGGCGCGAGTGACGGAAGGTTGACGGCCAATGACCGAAAACCGCCGCCGCCAGCCTTGCAACGAAGATCTGGAGGAAACCACATGACGTATTCCGAAAGTGTCGCCAGCAGTGCGGAAATCGTGGCGTTCTGGTTCGCGGAGGCGGTCAAACCGCTGTGGTTCGCGGCCACGCCGGAGTTTGATGAGGCGTTGCGCGAGCGTTTTCTGACCACGTATCGGGCAGCGGCAACCGGCCAGTTGGAGGATTGGGAACGGACGCCGCTGGGTGCGTTGGCGCTGGTGATCGTGTTGGATCAGTTCCCGCTAAATCTGTTCCGGGGCCAACCCGAAAGCTTCGCCACCGAAGCCGCCGCCCGCTCGGTGGCGAATCGTGCCATCGCTGGCGGTTTCGACCGGGCATTGAGCCCAGAACAACGGTCGTTTTTATACCTGCCGTTCATGCACAGCGAGGCGCTGGCGGACCAGGAACGCTCGGCACAGCTTTACCAGCAAGCCGGATTGGAGGAGAGCCTGCGTTTCGCTCGCCATCACCGCGACCTGATCCGTCGCTTTAGCCGGTTTCCGCACCGTAATGTCATCCTGGGTCGGGAGAGCAGTCCCGAGGAGATCGCCTATCTGGCCTCACCCGAGGCGTTTCTCGGCTAAGTCCATGGGTCACAAGTTAAGAAATCAGATGGGTTGTCAAGAAAGAAATGATGTGGGTGGGTGGTGGTTCATGACGGGGTTTTCGGGTCCGTTTGCGGATGCCCAAGCGGCGGGCGTGGTCGGCCAGATAGCGGACCGGATCAATGGTCGGATCCTGCTGGGTGGCCTGGGTGAGGAAATACAGACTGCGATCGACCATTTCCAAGGACCGGTCGGCGACCGGGCAGGCCAAGACCTCGGCCACGGCGTCGGTCAGATCGACCAGGACGGCGTACAGCAGCCAGATGGCCCACAGTTGCATCTCGACGGCGTTTTGCGCCCCGCTGTAAAAATAGGCCAAGCCCAACAGCCGCTGGGTGATCGCGAAGGCATCCTCCACCCGCCAGCGTTGGCGGTACAGCCCGGCAGCCTGGGCGGTGGGCAAGCGGGTGAGGTCGAGTTCGTTAGTCAGATAGCGGTGGACGGTCCCGTGGGCCTGGACTTCGATCAAGCGCACCCGTTGGCGGGTGGCCCCGGCGCCGATCCAGACGATGCGGTTGCGGACGGCGGACGTGTGGACCCGGACCTGCGCCGCCTCGTAAACCAGATTGCTCTTGGCCCGGGTCAGCCAGGTGACGTTGCGGGCCGTCAGGCCGGCGAAGCGGGCGCAGTCGGTGAATCCCAGGTCGAACACCACCAGGGCACCGGTGGGAACAGCGGCGAACAGCCGGTCCCAGAAGCGGGTGTCGTGGGCCTTCGGGTCGGCTTCGTACCAGACCCGCCACGGGGCAGGCGCGTGGATAAGTCCAACAGGGTCAGCATCCGCCCGGCCAGTGGCGCCTTCGCCGTGTCTTGCAGCAGGCCGATCTTGCGCACCAGCCCGTCCAGGGTCGAGCCATCGGCAATCAGTACGGCCGCATACCGGGCTTGCACCCAGGCCACCACCGGCGGCAGGGGACGCCGCCGGTCGCGCCAGCGGGTGTGCAGCACCGGCAACACCCCGCGCAACACCCGTGCAAATAGTTCCGCCGGCAAGGTCCGCAAGCGCTGCGCCAAGGCCTGCTGGGTCAGGTCGCGCAGCGGCGGCACCCACAACACCACCTCGGTTTGCACCACCCGCACCCACTCACTCACGCTGCCCAGTTGCCGCCACAACAGCCCCAGCACCAACCCCACCATCACCGGCAAGCTCAGGAGCCGCGCCCGCAAGCCCAAGCCGTGAAAATAACGGACCTGGGCCAGCATCGCCGGATGAACGATCTCGGTCAACCGCGCCACCACCGCCTCCGCCGGTGGGGCACTGGTGGGGCGTTTGCTCCGGTCCCGCTGGATCGCGCGGGTATAGAGGTCCCAATCTAGAGCTGGACATATCTTACAAGTAACCTACTGTTTTAATGACTAAATCATTTCGAGCAGCCCTAG
>JBATDL010000223.1:0-5632 GCA_049663445.1 Candidatus Competibacter sp. | reverse complement strand
TGGCCAAGCGCGCCGCCGTCTTGCGAACCGACAGGCCATCCACCATGCAAGCGGCGTTCTCCAGCAGCTGCGTTTTGCCTCGCAGCCGATGAAACGGCGTCCCGGTCAGCGCGGTGAAGGTCTTGCCACAGCCTTTGCACCGGAATCGCCGCGATCCAAACTCGACGTCATGCGTGACCATCGTCATGCCCGCGCAGTACGGGCAGCATTGACACTCCGCCATGCGCGCCATCACCAGGCGCTGTACGCCGTCCGCGCCCTTCCGTTGCCGCATCGTTTCCAGCAGGGCTTCGAACTGTGCGTCCGTGAGACCCTCCAGACGTGCAACGATTTGTTTATATTCAGCTTGTTCCATGCCTCCGGTTCGTTTTGCCATTGTACCGGATACACGGTTAATACGAACATAACCGCAGAATTCCTACCTTGAATTTTCCTGTAATCGAGGTGGATCGCAAGGTTGGGCTTCACCGCAAGACGGTTCCCTGCGAACGAAATGGCGGTTCTGGGATTTGAACCGACGTCTCTGATGGAGAGGAAGCCTGCGTCCCCGCGCCAGGCAGCAACGTGAACAAGGTGTGCCCCCAATTAACCAGTTTAATCAGATTCAGCACGGTCTCGAAGAATAGATGACCCGAATCAGGCGAACGATCCGCGCCCCGCGACTGGGGGGTTTGGCGCCGGGTGAATTCTCCCACGAGAAATCCCAGGCCGCCAGCCAGTAACAGCATGGCTGGAGCCGTCATCCGCTGATGGAGCGTCCGACCCAGCGTAGCGCCGCGAACCCGGACCAACCGCCGTCGGTTCCGGAGCCGGTCCCCGGCCTCGCTGATTTGAACGGCCAGAGAAGCGGTGCGTGGGCTGGGGCTGCGAAGGTTGATGGTCATCAGGACGTCTCCGCATCCGGGGACTCCGACGATGCCGGCCGCAGACCACGGGTGTTGGCGGGAAACCGTAGATGATGACTCCGGCGGCGGATCACGCCACAGAGCGCGAGCGCGACCAGCAAATTGAGGGCGACCGCCAGCAGCAGGGCGCTGTCGCTCTCCATGACGCCACGGCTCGCCAGCGCGAGGACGGCGGCGCCCATCAGCCCCAGCCACGCGCCGAGCAACAAGCCGGCCACCATCATTCCCGCCGCGATCATGGTCACCAGGCTCTCGCCCGCCCGCTGAGTCTCCAACGTGGCGAGTTGCAGGTGGTCGTGCGCGAGTCCACGCAACTCGTGCCATAACAACTGGGCCTCTTCCGGCAAGCCCGCGCGCACGCCCGGCTCGCTGGATGTGGCTCGCGATCCAACGGTCTGCTCCACTGCGGTGGTTGGGTCCATACCGGAGTCACAATCTCTAGCGAGAACTCAACAGGCGGCTCAACAGGAAGCCGCCGACGAGCGCGATACCCAACGACTTCACAGGGTGGTCGCGGATGTAAGCGCGGCTGCTCTCCAGCCATCGCACCTGAAGGTCGTTCAGTTGCTCGCCTTTCGCGTCGAGCGTTTCCGCCGCGCGCGCGGCCATATCGGCCGTCTTATCGACCGCCGCGTGGGCGCCGGACGCCATGCGGTCCACGGCCGAGCCGGCGGCATCCGCCGCTTTGTGGGCCATGTCGGCCGCTTTCGCGCTGGCGGGGTTGGTGCCATCCAGATCGTCGGGACGGGGTGCGAATCTTTCGGCTACTTCCACGGTCATTCTCCTTTATCGAGACGGTTGAGGTTGCAATTAAATGGGTCCAGGTTGCACGCGAAACCGCTCGCGGCGGGAATGCCGAAGTTTCTCGCGCGGTTGTTTAGTGCATGAGGAGATAAATAATCACCAGCACAATCACCGGAACACCCAGCAGCCACCCAATGAAATACTTGCCCATAAAATGCCTCCTCTATGTCAGCATTCTCGTTCGGGTGCGTATTACGATGGTTTTTCGGCGTCGTTTCGCACCGCATCATTATTGCGCGACTCCGGCGTGCCGTCGGGTTTCTTGTCCGCTTTATCCTTGGCCGAACCTCCGGTCTTGGCGGCCGCCGCCCAGAATTGCTGCGCCATTTCCATCGGATGGAACTGCGCGGGCAACAGCGGTTTGAACAAGCTGAAGGCCTTGGGGTTGATCATGCCGCCCTTCATATTATCGCGGAGGGTTTGCAGGACATCGTCGTGCAGGGGTTGTACGTTGGGAAGACCCAAAAACTCGCGCATTTCCTGGGCGGTGGCTTCGACGTTAACGTTGGCTTTCATCGGCATGTTTCCTCGTGCTTCAGGGTAGCTTGTTGGTGATACTCTTTGACCGAATCTCCTCGGCCATCAAAAGATTTTGTCGACGGCGCAGTACGGCAAACAGACGATGTTGGTAATAGCTATTGATTTCACGGTTCACGCTGTAGTAGTCGGCGATTGCGCTATCTTCATCGATATACGGGCGAACGCGCTGGTTTAAAAATTGAGAATTATTTAGAAGTGCTCTCTTCTGCATGGCGATTTCCAACCGTTTTTCGCTGCTGCCTTAACCAGGGCGGCGATGACGTCGCTGTCGTCACTCTATTCACCCGCATTTGACAAGTGCCGATCACTTCGGTCAATACTTCGTGATACGACCTGATGATGCGAGGCTAGCCGAAAAAACAAACGCGGTCGGTACGATAGCGCACATAAGGGGATGATCGACGATCGCTGATCGGGAATAGACGGCTAGAGAGGCCCCGAGAGGGTTGTTGGCCTCGAACTCGGAAATTTCCCGCTACTCTCCCAGCAGTTCCGCCACGGGCTGTAATTGTTCGACATGCTCGGACACGACCTTGACGATGACGATAATCGGAACGCTGAGCAACATGCCCCAGATGCCCCAGAGCCAGCCCCAGAACAACAGCGAGACGAACACGGCCACCGAGTTCATTCTGGCGATTCTCCCGGTCATCCAAGTGGTGACAAAGGTACCGACGAAGAGGGCGATCACCAGCGATGCGCCCGAAACCAGCAGCGCTGTGGCGAACGAGCCGAACTGAATAAAGGCCACCATCCCGGTGCTTGTGGCGGTGAGGCCGGGACCCAGGTAAGGGATGATATGCAGCAAGCCGGCGGCGACGGCCCACGCGCCCGCGTTATCCAGACCGATCCAGCGAAACGCCATCCAGGCGAGCAGCGCCACGAGCACGTTGGTGAGCAACAGCATAAACATGTAGTGCTGGATGGAATGGTTGATGTCGCCGAGGATCTGCACCATGATCTTTTTGCTCGATAGCGACGGCCCGGTGAGTTGTACCAGCTTTCGTTTGTAGGTGTCGCCGGACAGCAGGAGAAAGAAAACCAGAAAGAGCACCATGACCGCTTGACCCATATAGCCCACGGCCCCCCTGGAACCCGCCCAAAGGGCGTTGCCGATTTTGAAGGCGGACGGATCGTCGATAACGACGCGCGTTGCGGGTTTTCGGGGGGGGGAAGGAATACCGGTCGCTTGGCCGGCGGCCTGTTCGAGTTGGCTCGCGGCGGTTTGTACTTTCCGCATCGCATCGAACTGGCCCTCCCCCAGTTTGACGAGACCTGCGGCCAACTGACTCGCGGCTTCGGGCAACTGTTCGATGATCGTCTGCATCTGGCCGCGTAAGGAGTAGGTTCCGAACGCGAGCGTGCCCACGACGGCCACGATCACCAGGCTAGCGCCCGCCACCCGAGGGATCTTGATCCATTCCAGCCACGCGACGAGGGGGTTCAGCGTGTAGGCCAAGAGAACCCCGAGTAACAGGGGGATCAAAAAGCTCTGCGCCCACTCCAGTGCGAATACCACGGCGATCGTAGCCAGGATGACCAGCGCCAAACCTTGCGCGTCCACGGTGATGCGGGCCGCGTGCGGAGGCGAGGTGGCGTCCGACGCTGGGAGGGTGGAACGTTGAGGGTTCGCGGTGGATTCGGATTCAGCATTCATGGTGGCTTTCGCTGGGAAGGGCAATGGCGTTGATGTGTCTGGCCGCATCAACGCATTATCCGGTCGGGAAATGGCTTAAAAACCCGGCGCTATTACCGGAACCGCCGGGCCTTCACCGGGTTGCGGGCGAAAATCCCCAATTCCACCGGAGTGGATTGTGCCACCCTTTTGGATGACTCCGGGTTCCGTATTAGAGCGTTGGGTGATAGCGGAATCCAATAAGATCCGATGGCCAGCATGATTGACAGAACCAGCGTGATGATTTTCTTGGGTTGGATTTGAGTGGTCATCAAAAAATTGTTATTCAAAAAAATGCTAACTTTTGGTCATTGGACTGGTCCTGAAGTTGCCGATGCGCATACTCGCGTAGAAGATAGCCGTTCGACCCGAGCACGTCCCGCTCACTACATCATGGTCGCAAAGTCACTGCCGTGGCTATCTTCCGGCTTTCGCGGATATGATCATGATCAATATCTGTTTCTGTGTCTGCCTCTATTCCTTTGATCATTTCCATTTCTGTAATGGTCGTTGTAATTGTCGCTGTCATTATCATAGCCGGTATTAACCTCGTGGCCAATGATGCCACCGACCAAGGCTCCACCGACCGTTCCAATAGCGCTGCCATCCGTCAGGACGGCGCCTGCGGCGCCTCCGATGCCGGCGCCGACCGCAGTATTCTGGTCTTGTCTGGACATCCCGCTACAACCACCCAAGCCGATCAATACGGCTAAGGCCATCGAACTACCTGCAAATCTTGGTATCGTTTTCACTGGAGTCTCTCTCTGTCAAAGAATTTAGGATGGATATTCTCTACCCATCCATTCGAAAGCAGTCTGTTACTTGCCGTACTTCGCTTTGGCTTCATCCATACAACTTTCCTTATCGTCGCTCGCTAAGGAGTCACACTTTGCCTTCGCCACCGCATAATTCGCATCAACCTTTTCGGTTGTCGCTTCCTCGCGCGCTTCAGCACCTTCTGCACTCGCTTTCATGCCCGCTTCAGCCGATTTCTCGCTGGCCACCTGGTTCGCCTCCGAGATCTTCATCTGCGCCTCGGCGTCGGCCTTGACGCGGGTCTCAACCGCTTTTGCTTCCTTCACGCAGACGTCTTTATCGTTACCGGCCTTGTCATCACATTTTTCACTGGCTACGGCATAATCCGCTTCCGCCTTAGCTGCGAGCGCCTTGTAGTGGTTTTCGGCGGTGGGTTCTTCGTAACGGGCTTCGAGTTCGGCCTTGGCGACCTTCTCTTTGCCTTTGGCCTCGGTGATGCAGATATCTTTCCCGTTACCAGACAGCGAATCGCAGTTTGTCTTGGCGGTCGCATACTCCACCGCGATACGATCCTTGGCGGCCTTGTACGCGTCGTTCGACAGGCTCTGCGCCATTGCGCCGGCGCTGAAAACGAGGCCGATTGCGACGACGATTGCGGTCGTATTGAGCTTGCTCATTCGTTATTCCTTTAGGTGATTTATGAAGGGGTGATTGGGGACGCCGATTGAAATAGGGATTTAATGCATCCGAGCCGCAATATCGAGGCTCGTAACGAACACCCATTTCACGCCTTATCGAAGCCTTGGAAGAAGTCTATTGAAGAAGTTCGACGTCGTCGGTACGGCAGCACACATAAGGCTACAGTCGGTGAAACCCAGATTCCTGCTATCTATCTCACTCATAAAGAAAATCCCCAAGGTATTGCCCCGTTGAGTCCTTCAGCTTGAAAAGC
>JBATDL010000222.1:0-2715 GCA_049663445.1 Candidatus Competibacter sp. | reverse complement strand
TGCTAGTTGAGTTTGAGTGAGTTTCATATCAATAAATATTCCTAACATTATGAATATAAGGAACTTTACGGCCAACAGCTAGCGTAAAACCGGGGTTGCAATTACCCGCTAGCGGCCTTTTCTCTAGGGTCCCCCGACATCACTTCAGCCGATCTTGACCGGGTAATCTGGGCGCTTGGGCCGCCAGATAGCGGCGACCCAACACGTTGACCATGCGGCCGGCGGTGTACAGCGCCTCACCAGCGGCCAACAGGCGGGCGTCATCCCAATCACTCGGCGTTCCAGCGCGCCAGGCTAAGCCGGCAGGGCCGGCAGTGGTCAGGGCTTGCAACAGGGTTTCGGTATCCAACAATTGCACCAGGGCGGCCTTATGCTGGCGAATCAGTGAACGCTGTTCCTCGTTCAGTTGGTTGGCGGGCGCAACGGTCAGACGGCCATCAGGATCGGCGCGGAAGCAGAAACCCGCCGCGCGAAGATTGTTGAGGGTCGCGGCGGCGGTCATCAGAAAACTTCCGTGTTGTCTTCGTTATCGGCATGAGTATTGCTACGCGCGGGCGCGCTCGTACATAAGTTGGAATCATTGTCATACTCCGTCACAGTCAGCATATTCAATGGGTTATCAGGGCTTAACCCGTCATTCAATCCGTCATCGGGTTTGCTGGACTCATCATTTTTGCTGCGGGTCCAGTTGTGCTGTTTTTCGAGGTCCTTCCGCAGAATCAGGCCGACGATGTAGCGACCCGTAGAATCTCGATCTTTTTTGAGTTGAAGGCCAAGATGTTGGGCCACGTCGATAATCAGCGGACTGAAACGCACCAGAGACACATCTTTGCGGGCGTTGCGGGCGCACCAGGTGAGGAAGTTCGGGTACAACCATTCCTCGGCATAGTCGAAAATGACCTGACCATTCCGCAGTGCTTGCCGCTTATCGCCGACTCGGGCCTTGTGGTCAGGTTTCGGCAGGATCGATTCCATCAACCAATCCGCGACTGGATTCCCAAACCGCAGCGCATCAAGGTTGGACGCGGCGGCACGGCTCGGCGGGTTCATGATCAGACGGGTTGTTTCCTCGCGAGATAGCCCCAAGACCCAATTCACCAATCCCGGAATCTCACGATGCAAAACCATGGTTTCGCCGCCTTGCGCGTCCCAAGCGGCGCGGTCGGCAGCCGTGGCGACCCGATTGAATTCAACGGTCAGCCGGCGGCGCTCAAGACCGCTGGTGTAGTCGGTAGTCTGCATTCCCTCATTACTGGCCAAGATTACCGACCCGCCAAACACGAACGTTCCGGCCTGTTGCTGATGTTTGCGTTCGAGACGAATTCGATCTTGACCAGTCAACGCCTTGAGCACGTCGACCCCGCCGCGATAGTTGCCCGAATCGGTGATGGCAACCAACCGTTTCCCGTAAAGACCGGCCGTTTCAAATCGATTCGTTTCAAGGTTGCGAAGATCGGTGATCGTGGCGTTTCGAGTGCCGATCAGGCTTTCGGCGAGGCGAATAAAAGTTCCTTTGCCGGAACCGCCCGGTCCCAGCAAGTGCAGGAATTTTTGTAGATCGGGGCGTCCTTCCAACACAGCAGCAAGCCAAGCGCGGAGAAATTCCCGTGTTTTTTCGTCGCCATCTACAGCGGTCAACAGCCACTTGGAGATTGTCGGGCAGGTGGCCGCAGAGTCGTGGTCATAGGGCAGGCACCAGGTCATGGCGTTTTCAGGAGTCACCTTATGCAACGTTCGAGTGGCCGGTTCGAGGATCCCGTTCTCAAACGGAATCCAGCCGGCAGCCTTGGCGTCAGGTTGGGGAAGCGGCAAAAGCCCCTTGACCAAAAGCTTGAGGATCGCCGTCAAATATCGCAGTTCGAACCCGCCGGGAACGGCGTCGTAGAGCACTTTGGTCACCAATTCTTCCGCCACGGATGCCTCAACGGGCTGCCAATGCGTCTTGGTGAATAGATGCCAGCTCATGGCGTCTCGATTGAATGCCAACGACCCCTTCAGTACCTCAGCAATCCGCTTGGCGGCGATGGAATCAGCCGGCAATTCTTCTTCTTTTTCCGATTCCAAACATATCTTATTGATTGTGCTGAAGGTGACGGTTTGATTTTCAAGAATGACAGAGTAACTATCTGATTGTGCTGAAGATGACGAATATGTCGGGTTGAATGAAACTCCTTCACGCGCGCGCGAGGCTTCCTCGTCTCTCTTCGTTTGTTGCGGGGCGGGTTCCGACTCTCGCCAGCCAAGCTGCGTTGGGTCGATGGACAGGGCAGCGCACAGCCACCTGGCGGCGGCCTTGGCGTCGGGTTGGCGACCGTGCTCAATAACCAAATCAATCGGGGTTCGCCGGCCGTTTTTCGAGTCGCCAATGTCATGAACACCGAAATCCTTGATCCCCGCCGGCAGGATGCTAAGGGCTTCCTCAAGATCGCGGCCTAAAGCTTCGGATGTTACCCGGTAACCATCGCGGTACGGCGTGGCGGCGGGAAACAGGTTCGGAACCCAAGCGGATAGCGCCCGCATGGCGGCGCTGTTCACCTGGGCGAAAAAATCGCCAGACGGCGGGGAAAAGCTTTTTGCTGGACGGGAAGGCGGGGCGGCGGCGGCGGCGGGAGGCGGCACCAAGGCGCGCAAGTGCTCTAAATCGACCGGAGAAGGCATTTCCGGCGATTCCAGGATGCGGGCCATACGGTGAGGGCGGTCCGGCAAGGGATCGCC
>JBATDL010000221.1:0-1784 GCA_049663445.1 Candidatus Competibacter sp. | reverse complement strand
TGGCGGTGTTGCGGGAATGCCACGACGGCTTCGAAATTGCCCGCCGCGATCTGGAGTTGCGCGGCCCCGGCGAGGTACTTGGCACCCGCCAGACCGGCGAGCAAAGCCTGCGGGTGGCCGATCTGTTGCGCGATCAGGATCTGTTGAACGCCGCCCGCTACGCCGCTGATCGGTTGCTGCGCGATCACCCCGAACGGGTGGAACCGTTGATCCGGCGCTGGATCGGCGCCGGCGCGCGCTATGGCGAGGTATAAGGATGTACGCGGCGCACTTCGGCCTGCGCGAACCACCCTTCGCCATCACGCCCGATCCCAGCTACGTCTATCCAAGCCGCCACCATCAGGAGGCACTGGCGCACCTGCTGTACGGCACCGGCGAGGATGGCGGCTTCGTGCAACTGACCGGCGAGGTCGGCACCGGCAAGACCACCCTGATCCGCGCGCTGCTGGAACAGCGGCTGGACGGGGTCGACATCGCACTGTGCCTCAATCCCCGCCTGACGGTCGTGGAATTGCTGGCGGCCGTCTGCGACGAACTGAGCGTGCCCTACCCACGCGAGTACCAAACCCTCAAACCGCTGCTGGACGCCCTCAACGAACATCTGCTGCGCACCCATGCCGCCGGCCGTCGCACGGTGCTGATCATCGATGAGGCGCAAAACCTGAGCCGCGAGGTGCTGGAACAAATCCGCCTGCTGACCAATTTGGAAACCGCCAAGCGCAAACTGCTGCGGATCATCCTGGTCGGCCAGCCGGAACTGCGCCAGCTGCTGGCGCGGCCGGATTTACGGCAACTGGCCCAGCGCATCACCGCCCGCTACCACTTGTCGCCGCTGGATCGCCGGGAAACCGCCGCTTACATCGATCACCGCCTGCGGGTAGCCGGTGGGTGCGTGGACTTATTCGCGACCGGGGCGCGGCGGGCGGCATACCGCTATTCCGGCGGTATTCCACGCCTGATCAACGTCATCTGCGACCGTGCCCTGCTCGGCGCCTACAGCCAGGGCGTGCCGCGCGTCACCGTCGGCACGGTCCGCCGAGCAGCACGGGAAGCCCTATGCGGCAACGACGCGGGAGGCCGGACGTTTGCTTTCTGGCCGGAGTTGCGGCACGCGATTCGCCCGGAGGCATCGAAACCCATGCCCGGCGGCATCCGACGACGGCGGATTCGACCCTGGTTGGCGCTGGGCGCGGGACTGGCGGGCTTGAGCCTGATCGGCTTTGGATTCTGGCTGTCGCACGCCAATCAAACGCTGGCCGTGCTCCAATCACCCAGCGCGGAAGCCGGCCCGATTTCACCCAACCAGCAATCGCCCAAGGCAACACTCATCGGCCCGACCCCACCGCCGACCTCCGTCGCACCCCCCGATCTGGCCGGCTTGTTGCGCCAGTCCCAGGGAGATGACGCCAACAGCCGGCTGCTGACGGTCTGGGGCGTCACCCGAACGCCGGGGACCGGGGCGACGTTCTGCCAATGGGTCAAAACCCAGGATTTGCGCTGCCTGACGGGTCGCGACGACTGGGACACGCTGCGCCGCTTCAATCGCCCGGCCGTATTGCGGCTCACCGCCGGCGACATGCCGGTGGCGGTGCTACTGCGGACGCTGGAAGGAGACAACGCAACACTGGAGATCGCCGGCCAGGCGGTGACCGTGCCGCTGACACAACTCGCGCCGTTGTGGACCGGGCAGTACCTGCTGTTGTGGCGTCCGCAAATCGACCGGCCACTCATCGGCCCAAGCAATACCGGCGAGGCGGTGCGCTGGCTGCGCCGGCGGCTGGCGC
>JBATDL010000220.1:0-3485 GCA_049663445.1 Candidatus Competibacter sp. | reverse complement strand
ATCATACCGAGCGAAACCACCCAGAGCATCGTTATGCCCACAAACACTCTCTTAACCCGCACGCCCGCACACCCCCGATTGGTTATTTTCGACCTGAAACTGTTCAGCGTTGACCCACCCATTTACTTAGCATCGCCTTAAGCGATTGCATCCATGATACGCTCGAAACTGAATCGAGCAGCTTTGGCATTCGATCCGGCTCGATATTGTCCAGTATACCTTTAGGCCGCGTCCATACCAGATGAACTGCCTCCTCCTTGCCCACCCAACGCTCCGCCGCGCGCTGCCCCTCCGCCAGCAGCGGCGGCCGCCGTTTCACGCCGTGGGAATCGGTGGCCAGAATGTGAACCCAGCCTTCATCCAGGAGTCGCTCACCCCAATATTGCGCGGTGGGACCGAACCGGCCAGTCAGGCTACCGGAGGTGACTTGCAACCAGGCACCCTTGCCCGCCAGTTCCACGAAAATACCGTAATAGTCTTCGATCCAGCTCAAGCGCTCGGGGTGGGTAATCACCGGTACGTAGCCAGCAGCCAGCAGATTAAATACGATTTCCCCCAAGCGCGGCGGCGCCACATGGTGCGGCGGCTCCAGCAGGAAATAGCGGCTACCGTGTAGCGACGGCACCCGACCGGAGCGCAAGCCCTCCACCAAATCCCGCGCGAGGTGGGTATCGGCGCCGTAGGTAAGTCGCAGCGGAATATCGGCCTCGACCAACCGGCGCTGAAGTTCCACCACCGCTTGGCGGATAGCCGGACCGTTGTTTTCATACAAGCCCGGATAGATGTGCGGAGTGCAGGCAATGACTTCGATGCCATCGGCAGCGGCGATGCGGGCCATGGCCAGCGCGGTTTCCAGATCCGGCGCTCCATCGTCGATCCCTGGCAGCAAATGGCAATGCAAATCGATCATGGTGATCCAGGTTAAGGCCTAAGATGAAACCTGGATGTTAGCAAATCGCCAGTCACATTGATCAATGTCGCAGGAATTGACATCCAGTTTGGTGACCCTTCAATGCCTATCTTTGAAAAAACTGCGGTAGCTTTTGCAGATTCTTCATCAGCAGCGTGCCCAAGCCGCCCACTTGGTGACGCCGCAGGGCACGGTAATCTTCACGGGATTTTTGCAGGATTTTACCCAACGAGCGATTGCTGACGCCGCCTAGACGCATATGAACCAACACGGCAGGGATGTAGGCGCAAGTAATTTGGCCGGCGCCCAAAAAGCGCAGCAGGCAGTCGTAGTCGGCGGCGATTTGATAGTCGAGGTCGAAGCCACCCAGCCGCTCGTAGATGGCGCGGCGCGCGTAGAAGGTGGGGTGTGGCGGCATCCAGCCCCAAGCCAAGCGTTGCCGGTGGTACTCGCCGGAGCGCCAGAGGCGCACCACGCGGTCAGTATTCTCTTGGCTCACATAGCACAGATCGCCGTAGCACGCGTCGATGCCAGGGTCCGCCAAGGCGGTGTCAATGCGGGAGAGCACCCGATCATCGGCATAGCGATCATCCGAATGCAAAAAACCAACGATGTCCCCTGTGGCCAAGCGCAGACCCTTGTTAAGGGCGTCGTAAATGCCGTGATCCGGTGCGCTGACAACATGGCTGAGCGACCCGGCGTAGCGCTGAATCACCGCTAATGTACCGTCAGTGGATGCACCATCAATGACGATCAATTCCGTGTCGGGATGATCCTGGGCCAGTGCGGAATCAAGGGCGTCGGCGAGGGTGGCGCGATTGTTATAGACGGCGGTGATGACAGAGATCTTCATGGGGATTTAGGGGAAAGCTTGGGTAGGGGCATCCAGGCGCTGACCCATTTTCCAAGCCATTCCTTGATGGCGAGGGTGGTCAACTCCAAGGCGGCGACATCGGGCAGCCAAGCGAAGATCGTGCCTTGTTGCTCACCGACCGCTCGCAGATCCGTGACGCTGGGGATGGCGGCCACGCCGGCGACCTGGAAGAGCATCAGCGCGCGGGGCATGTGGCCGGCGGAAGTGACCAGCAGGGCGGTGCGCAGGTGATGTTGCACCATAATCGCCTGGGCGTTGACGGCGTTTTCCGCGGTATTGCGACTTTGGGTGTCGAGCAGCAAGTCGGCGCGCGGCACACCCCACTCGACCAGCAGGTCGGCGATCAGCTCGGCTTCCGGTCGCAGGGTTCGCCCCCAGGGCAGGTTGCCGGCGGCGATGATGATCCGGGGGACTTTACCGGCATGGTACAGGCGCGCAGTATGCACGACCCGATCGATGGCGGCGTTCAGGTCGGGCGCCAGCCGAGGGGGGAGCGACTGGCCCACGGCGCCACCCAGCACAATCGCGGCGTCGGCGGTCGGCATATCGGCGATGGCGACCGGCGGATACTGGCGTTCGAGTGTGCCATACAGGAATTCGGCCACCATCGGTGTCGAGCTGACCCAGAGCACCAAGACCGCCAGTACACGGGCGAACCCGGCCAGCCGCCGCCAGCGCAACACTTGACACAGTCCAGCGCATCCGGCCAGCAGCAGGGTCAGGCTAACCGGGTAGATGAACAGGGGCAGGATTTTGGTGAGGTAGAGACTCATAGTTCGGAGTATAGTCTTTTCTTACCCAATCTTACTGATAGGTTCATCATGGCAACCACTCGTCTTTCCAGCAAGGGCCAGATCGTCCTGCCGAAATCGGTTCGCAACGCCCACCATTGGGCACCGGGCACTGAATTCGAAATTGAGAACCGGCCTGAAGGCGTTCTATTGCGCCCGAAAAAGCGTTTCGCCACCACTCACCTCCATGAGGTGGTCGGTTGCACCGGTTATCGAGGTCCCATCAAGTCGCTTGAGGAGATGGAAGAAGCCATCGCCAAAGGTGTGAGCGAACAACATGCTCGCGGTCGATACTAATGTGATCGTCCGGATCGTCACCAACGACGATCCGGACCAGGTACAACGGGCCGTGGCGCTTTTCGAGCGCGAAACTATCTTCATCGCCAAGACGGTTCTGCTGGAAGTGGAGTGGGTGCTGCGGTTTTCCTACCAACTCCCTCGCAAGGTAATCGCGCCCACCCTGCGTAAGGTGATCGGACTTTGTACAGTCGAGGTGGAAAATCCGGACGAAGTCTCCATCGCGCTCGACGGGTATGAACAAGGACTGGACTTTGCCGATGCCCTGCATCTCGCCAGTAGTGGAAAGGCCGAATGTTTCGCGACCTTCGACCAGAAAATGGGGAAACAGGTAGGGAAGCTTCAGGCAATGAAAATTTTAGTACTTTGATTAAAGATAATTTTTCCGTCATTCCCGCGTCAGCGGGAACCCAGTAAGCCACCGGTAAAGGGTGGATCGGCATGCAGGGTCAAGCTGACCGGGTAGATGAACAGAGGCAGGATTTTGGTGAGGTAGATATAGCGTTCCTCTCTGAGTTGTGGAATCGCCGTTTCGAACCACCCCGGCGCTGCGCGCCACCCCTCCTTGGCCAAGGAGGGGAAATTTCGCAACTGATTTGGGAACGCTATATTC
>JBATDL010000219.1:0-1972 GCA_049663445.1 Candidatus Competibacter sp. | reverse complement strand
GTTGCAGGTCGTGGGCTTTACGAATCAGGTTAAGGATGTCGACCATGATGCCGTTCATGTCGATATCCTTGGGCGTGTAGACTGCCGAGATACCGCGTTCTTTCAGCAGCTTGGCGTCACTTTCCGGGATAATGCCGCCGATCACCACCGGCAGGTTCTTCAACCCGACCTCGCTCAACCGGTTGAATACGTCCTCCACCATCTCCACATGACTGCCGGACAGCACCGATAGGCCGATCAGGTGGACACCCTCTTCCAGTGCCGCTTTGGCGATCTGTTCGGGGGTCAGGCGGATGCCTTCGTAGACGATCTCAAAGCCGACATCGCGGCCCTTAACGGCAATCTGTTCCGCGCCGTTGCTGTGACCGTCCAGGCCTGGCTTGCCGATCAGCAGGCGCAGCGGCCGGCCCAGTTCCTCGCCAGTCTTGGCTACCTGGGCACGGATGGCCGTCGCCTGAGCACTGCGGCTATCGTCGTTGGCCGGAATATCGATACCGGTGGGAGCGCGGTATTCGCCGAAGATGTCGCGCAGGGTCTGTGACCACTCGCCGGTGGTGACGCCGGCATGGGCGCACAGAATCGACGCCGGCATGATATTCGCCCCGCCCCGCGCGGTTTCAGCCAGATTGGCCAGCGCCGCCTTGACTTCGGTGTTGTTACGCTGGGCGCGGAAGGCGTTGAGCCGTTCGATCTGCTCGCGTTCGGCGCGCGGATCGACCTTCATAATGCCACTGTCAACGCCGCCGGTCAGCGGCGATTCTTCGGTTTCCTTGTAGCAATTCAGACCGACGATTTTAAGATTGCCGTGTTCGATGGCACGCATCCGCTCGGTATGGCTGGTGACCAGTTGCCGCTTGACATAGCCGGATTCGATGGCCTGCACCATGCCGCCCTGCTCCTGCACCCGGGCCATTTCCTCCGTCGCGCCGTCCACCAGCGCCTTGACCTTGGCGGCGATCACTGGTGAGCCATCGAAAATATCGCCGTATTCCAGCAAATCGGTTTCGAACGCCAGCACCTGCTGCATCCGCAGCGCCCATTGCTGGTCCCAAGGACGCGGCAAGCCGAGCGCCTCGTTCCAGGCCGGAAGCTGGAGCGCGCGAGCACGGGCTTTCTTGGACAAGGTGATACCGAGCATTTCCAGCACGATGCGCTGCACGTTATTTTCCGGCTGTGCCTCGGTCAGACCCAGCGAGTTGACCTGCACCCCGTAGCGGAAGCGGCGCATGTCCTCACTCTGCACACCATAGCGTTCCTGAGTCAGCTTATCCCACATCTCGCCGAACGCCCGCATCTTGCAAGTTTCTTCGATAAAGCGAATGCCGGCGTTGACGAAAAACGAGATGCGTCCCACCACTTGCTCGAAGCCTTCCGCGCCAATCTGGCCGGAATCGCGCACCGCGTCCAGGATGGCGATGGACGTGGACAGGGCATAGGCCAGTTCCTGAGTCGGGGTCGCGCCGGCTTCCTGCAAGTGGTAGCTACAGATGTTGGTCGGATTCCACTTGGGAATGCTCTTGACCGTGTAGGCGATGATGTCGGTAATCAGCCGTACCGAGGGCTGGGGCGGGAAGATGTAGGTACCGCGCGACAGGTATTCCTTGAGGATGTCGTTTTGGGTGGTGCCCTGCAATTGCGCGGGTGTGGCGCCCTGCCGCTCGGCCACCGCGACGTACAACGACAACAGCCAGGCGGCGGTGGCGTTGATGGTCATGGAGGTGTTCATTTGCCCCAGCGGGATTTGATCGAACAGCGCTTCCATGTCGCCGATATTGCCAATCGGCACGCCGACCTTGCCGACTTCGCCGCGCGCCAACGGATGATCGGCGTCGTAACCGGTCTGGGTCGGCAGGTCGAAGGCCACCGATAGACCGGTTTGCCCCTTACTCAGGTTGGTGCGGTACAACTCGTTGGATGCCTTGGCGGAGGAATGACCGGAGTAGGTCCGCATCAGCCAGGGTTTGTCGCGTTT
>JBATDL010000218.1:0-3498 GCA_049663445.1 Candidatus Competibacter sp. | reverse complement strand
GGCAGAGCCGGGGGTTTACTCATTGCAATTACCGCATCAGCCAGGGAACAGCCAAATGGTCGCGTCTCTTGCAGAGAGCCGCGCAACCGTAGATTAAAGTCTTCGCCGTCGCGCTCGCCCACGGTGGTACTTCGGAAGGCCCACCTGGCCTGAGGCCCGAGTACCACGAGCACTACTATGGCGCGCACTTCCGAGACCTCGATGAAACAAGCTCTGCGTCGTCTGTAACGGCGATGGCCACCCATGGGCTGGAAACCCTGACCCAGGCGGTGCCGGCGACGGTGGAAGCCGCCCGCGCGGCGGCGGGCGTCATGAGCAGACCGGGTTTGTCGTGTGGAGTCCGACGGGGAGCCTTGAACCGTCGCCCAGAAGCCCAACCGCGTTATTGTTGAGAATCCGCAATGCGATCCGCGCCCCACGGGTGCTAAATTTACCTTGGCGTTCTTCGGCGACAGATTTTGTGGCGGTATTTCGCAAAACTCCGTGCGGCAACGCTCCTGATTAAAAAGCGCCATTGTCCACCGGGAATTGCCACGGAATTGCCGAACACGCCGGACGCTCCCCCACCCTGAACAAGCGGCGGGATGCCATCTCCACCGCAGAGGGCACGACCATGGCCACCGATCAACCCGCGCTCGACATAGGCACTCTCAATCGTTTACGGATTCTGTGCATCTCCGAAACCGGTTGGTTCGACACCACGACCGTATTTGACGACATCGCCGCCGCCGGTGGCGCCAATACCGATCAGTACACTATCCCCTGGCCGCCGTTCGGCGCTTTGCATGCCGAGAACGCCGCCGGTTTTGCGGCGCTGCTGGACGCCGAAACCAGCGACGGCGCACAGCACCGTCTGCTGTTCGATACCGGCTGGAACCCGGACTGGATGGACCGCCGTTTCGCCGAGGAAGGCATCGACCGGCAGTTGCGGGACGGGCACATCGAAGCCCTGATCGTCAGCCACGAGCACTTCGACCATTTCTGGGGCATCGGATCGACCCTCCGACATTGCCCCGACATCACCATTTACGTCCCCGAAGGCTTTCATCCGCACGGCTTCGCCTTCATCGAACAGCAGGGCCATACCGGCAAAGTCATCACCATTCCCGCCGGTCAGCCGCTGATCCTGTTTCCTGGCCTGGCCGTGGCTAGCTTCCCAATGACGACGCTGTTGCGGGTGGAGGGAGAAAACGTGCTCTACGGCCATATTCGGGACCGGGGCATGGCGATGATTACCGGCTGCGGCCACGGCGGCGTGCTCAACCTGCTGGACTACGCCCGCCGGACGTTCCAGGGCGGCGACCGCATCCATGCGCTTTACGGCGGTTTGCATATTTCACCCCTGGAAGATTGGGACGAATCGCGCGAGCAGGTCATTGCGACCCTGAGCCAATATGGAATCGCCAAGCTGGCCTGCAATCACTGCACGGGCCAGCGGGCGGTGGAAAAAATGCTCGAAACCGGCCTGCCGGTGGTGCGCGGCACCGCCCGGAACGGTTCCCGAACCGGACTCTTTCTGGGCAACGGCGACGTACTGGAACTGGGCTAAAAGACGTTTTTGTACCGCCTCTCAAACGCTGGCGCTGATTGACGCCTTGCGGGCGGCGCCGCCGAGGGTCGCCAAAAAGGGAGGCAATTCCCTAATACCGCACGGCAAAGCTGGCGCTTTCCCGGTAGTGCAGTGTGCGTTTATCGTACATTTTCGTGGTGGCAATATGCCGATGCCCGATGGAGGCCTGCACCGCCTCAATCGGGCATTTGCGATCCAGCGCCTCGGTGATGAAGGTGGCGCGCGCGCTGTGCGGGGTAACCCCGAGCGGCCGTCCGGCGTCCCGCGCATGGCGGTGAAACAACTTGCTGACCTGCCGGCTGATTTCAATTGAACATCAATGCAGTATCCAAGTCTGGAATGCTGCCCCAAAAAGCATTCGGCTACTCTGGCGGGCCATCGTCAAAATGAAAATTACTGTAGATTCGCATGTCGGTGATGTAGCGCCCTGGGATCGATATAAACCTTAGGATTTATTTCAGTGAACGAAACACCATTTTTATCGGCGACCTCCCTGGCAACGCTGCATGTCCTCATCCAGTTGGCGCTTGTCGTGCGGGTGCTGCTGCGCCCGCATCGGGATCCCGCATCGCGCGTTGCCTGGGTGGTGGTAATTGTCGCCCTGCCGGTGCTAGGTATCCTTGCCTACCTCTTGCTCGGAGAAGTGAACATCGGCCGCCGCCGCATTCAACGGATGCGGGCCGTCCTGGCACGGATGCCGGATGTGCCCGACGCTACGGGCGCGGATGCGAAGAACCTGCGGCCCGACGTGCCGGAACGCCATGCGCACTTGTTCCGGGTCGGACACTCGATCAGCGGTTTCGAGCCCGTCGGCGGCAATTCGGCACACCTGCTTGCGGATTCCAACGCGGTGATCGATGCCATGGTAGCGGACATCGATGCCGCACAGGACCATGTCCATCTGCTCTTTTACATCTGGCTGCCGGACAACAATGGCTGCAAGGTCGCCGAAGCGCTGAAGCGTGCTACCGCGCGGGGCGTCACCTGCCGAGCGATGGCAGACGATTTGGGTTCGCGCCTTATGATCCAATCCAAGCATTGGCAGGCCATGGGCACCGCCGGCATCCGCCTGGCGCGCGCGCTGCCGATCGGTAATCCGCTGCTGCGAGCGCTGACGGGTCGCATCGACCTGCGCAACCACCGCAAGATCGTCGTCATCGACGGGCGTATCACCTATTGCGGCAGCCAGAATTGCGCCGATCCGGAGTTCCGGGTCAAACCGAAGTATGCGCCCTGGGTGGATGCAATGGTGCGCTTCGAAGGACCCATCGCCCGTCAGAATCAACATCTGTTCGCCAGCGACTGGATGGCCCATGTGGACGATGACATCGCGGATCTGCTGCGACGGCCGATTCCCCCATTTCCACCAGGGTTTCCGGCACAGGTGACCGGCACCGGGCCGACGGTGCGTTACTCGGCGATGCCCGAAATATTCGAGTCTCTGATTTACAGCGCTCGCCGCGAACTGCTCATCACCACCCCCTACTATGTCCCCGACGACTCCATGCAATTGGCCCTGTGCGCAAGCGCCCGCCGTGGTGTAGCCACGACCATTGTCTTTCCGGCCAGGAACGATTCGTGGATCGTGGGTGCGGCGAGTCGCAGCTACTACGGAGACCTGCTCGCCGCCGGAGTACGAATCTTCGAATACGTGGGTGGATTGCTGCACACCAAATCCCTGACCCTGGACGGAGAGGTCACGTTAATTGGTTCCGCCAATATGGACCGTCGCAGCTTCGATCTGAACTACGAGAACAATATCCTGTTCTACGATCCGGCACTGACCGCCGATATGCGGCGCCGCCAGCAGGAATATATCGCTCGCTCACGCCCAGTCGAGCTGCACGAGGTCACTGCCTGGCCCATGAAACGTCGCCTTTGGAACAATGCCATCGCGATGCTCGGGCCGGTGCTCTAGCAAGCGACTA